>NZ_JAKZKW010000026.1 GCF_022808695.1 Fundidesulfovibrio soli | reverse complement strand
TTCGCCTTCGACCGGCGCTCCCCGGCGCATCTGGCGCTGCTTGGCGGCATCGGCGCGGTGGTGGGGTTCATCTCCGGCCTGACCGGGGTGGGCGGACCGGTACTCTCGGTGCCGATCATGGTGGTGCTGGGCTTCGCGCCCATCACGGCCGTGGCCACCGGGCAGGTGATCCAGGTGGCTGCGGCGGGCTCGGGCACCGTGGGCAACCTGATCCACGGATTCATCGACTTCAGGGCCGCGTCCTGGCTGAGCGTGGTGCAGCTGGCCGGGCTGGTGATCGGCATCCGCTTCGCGCACTCCATCAGGAGCAGGCACCTGCGCACGCTGGTCGCGATGGTCTGCATCGGGGTGGGCGGGTTCCTGCTGGCGCGCTCCCTGGGGCAGATGGCCTTGCTAGATTGGTAATCCTCCGGACCGCGGGCGTTCCAACTAGAGCCTTTACCGGGTGGATGGGACCACTGAGGGGGGGGCGGGGAGGGTAGCCCCCTCAAGACGGAGTCACGCCAAATCCGCAACAGAATGAAGCGGTGCCGGGCGTGAAGCGGGCGAACGCGCGGACGTCCGTCCAGCGTCACTCCTTGAAACGATACCCCACCCCCGTCTCGGTGTGCAGATGCCTGGGGCGGGCCGGGTCCTTCTCGATCTTCTGGCGCAGCTTGTGGACGTGGATGCGCACGTAGTGCTCCTGCCCCTGGCTGTGCTTGCCCCAGACTTCCCGCAGGAGCTGCCCGTGGGTCACCACCTTGCCCGCGTGCCCCGCCAGATAAGCCAGCATCTTGAATTCGGTCGGCGTCAGGTGGACTTCCTCCCCGTCCAGGCTGACCGCATGGCCATCCAGGTCGATGACCAGGCCGCCGAAGGCATAGCGGGTCGGCTGAGGGGCCTCGCGGTTTGCCTCGCGCCGCAGGACCACCCGTATCCTGGCGGCCAGTTCAGCCAGGCTGAAGGGTTTGGTCAGGTAGTCGCTCGCGCCCTTGTCCAGGGCCGACACCTTGTCCTGCTCATTGCCGCGCGCCGAGACCACGATCACCCGCGCCTTGGCCCAGGGCGGCAGGCCCTCGAGGATTTCTTCCCCGTCCAGGTCCGGCAGGCCCAGGTCCAGGAGGATCACCTCCGGGTCGTGGGACGAGGCCATGGAAAGGGCCTCCCGGCCGCTGGCCGCCTCGAGGACGGAATAGCCCTCCGCTTCAAGGAAGGGCTTGAGGAAACGCCTGATGGCCGCCTCGTCGTCAACGACCAGTATGGTTGCTTTCTTCATGCTCATGCAGGGGAAGGGTTAGTGTGAACCGCGCCCCGGAGGGGGCGTTGTCCCGCGCGGAGATGGTCCCGCCGTGCGCCTTGACCACCGCCCGGCAGATGGCCAGGCCCAGTCCGTAGCCTTCCTGGCCGCCCCGGTCGCCCCGCTGGAAGCGCTCGAAGAGCTTTTCGTGGTCGCCAGGCGGCAGCCCCGGTCCGTTGTCGCGCACCTCGATCACCACGCTCTTCTTGCGGGTGTGGGCCACGATGTCGATGCTCGTGCCCGGGGGCGTGTACTTGGCGGCGTTCTCCAGGAGGTTCAGGAACACCTGCTCCATGAGCACTTCGTCCATGGGGATGGGCGGAAGGTCGCCGGGGATGCGCAGCCCGATCTGCCGCCCCGAAAGAACGGACTCCAGCCGGGACAGCGTGCTGCCGAGGACCTCCTCCAGGGGAACAGGCTTCAGGTCCGGGACGACCGCGCCGGATTCCAGTGCGGCGATGCGCAGCAGGTTGTCCACCAGGCGCTCCAGCCGGGACGCCTCCCCGGCGATGTTCTCCTCCAGGGCGCGGCGCACCTCCGGCCCGGCGGCTTCCCCCAGGGCCATGAGGCTCTGCGCGGAACCGGAGATGGCCGCCAGCGGGGTCTTGAAGTCGTGGGTCACCGTGGACAGGAGCGAGGCCCGGAGCTTCTCCCGCTCGGCCTCCACGAGGGTGGCCCGCGCCTTTTCCTCCAGCCTGTCCACATCGAGCGCCAGCGCCGTCTGCTGGATGAAGACGTCCAGGAGCCTGCGCTTGTCCGGGAGCAGGATCGCCTCCCGGGCTTCCTCATCGAAGGGCTTGAGCCCGACCACACCGATGGTGTCCTCCGATCCTGGCAAGGGCAGGAAGAGCGCCTCCGAATCGGAAAGCGTCTGGGTGGACAGCCCGGCCGGTTTGCCGTTGTCGAACACCCACTGGGCCACGCCCAGGTCCTTCTCGGAGAGCACGTCGTCGCTGTCCGGCATGAACACGATTTCCAGCCTGCCCGGGGCGCCCGGAGTGAAGACCACGGCTTTGCACCCGAACACCCGGGCCAGATGTTCGTGGGCCACCCGCAGCAGGTTGGCGGTGCCCCGGGTGGAGGCCAGATGCCGCGAGAGGTCGGAGAGATCGGATGCCTGCCGTTCCAGCTGCCCTGCGTTGTCCGCCTGCGCCTTGATGCGGGAGGCCATGCCGGAGAGGACCAGGGCCACCAGGAACATCACCACGAAGGTGACCAGGTAATCCACGTCTGACACCGTGAAGCTGAAGCGCGGCGGCACGAAGCAGAAGTCGAAGGCCAGCACGGAGAGCATCGAGGCCAGGGCCGATGCCCGCCTGGGGAGCCAGACCGCCACGGCCATGACCCCCACGAGGTAGACCATGATCAGGTTGGCCAGGGCCAGATAGGGGAACATGGCGAAGCTCGCGGCGGTGCACAAACCCACGACGCCCACGGCGCAGGCGATATCCTTCCACTGCGGCCGGGGAATCGCTCTGGGCTTGGCGGGTGCGGAGCCCTTCGTGTCCTGGCCCTTGATGACGTGGACGTCGATCTCCCCGGAAAGGCGCACCAGCTGATCCACGGGGCTGCCGCGCAGCATGTCCAGCAGGGTGTGCTTGACGGGCTTGCCGATCACGATCCGGGTGACGTTGTGCTGCCTGGCGAACCCCACGATGAGCCGGGCCACGTCTCCCCCGGCCAGCACGTGCGTCTGGGCGCCCAGCTCCTGGGCCAGGTTCAGGTTCACCATGGCCCTTGTGGTGACCTCTCCCTCCGGCCGCTGCTGGATGTACAGGGCGTGCCAGGGTGCGTGCAGCCCGTCGGCCAGTCGTTTGGCGGCGCGGACCAGGGTGGCGGAAGTGGGCGACGGACCCACGCAGACCAGGATGCGCTCCGCCGTGGGCCAGGTGGTCTGGATGGAGTGCCCCTGGCGGTAGATCAGCACCTCGGTGTTCACCCGGTTGGCGGTGGAGCGCAGCGCCAGCTCGCGCAGCGCGCTCAGGTTCCCGGTGCGGAAGAAGTTCTCCCCGGCCCATTCGGCCTGCCTGGGCAGGTACACCTTGCCCTCGCTCAGGCGCTGGCGCAGGTCCTCGGGCGGCAGATCCACCAGAATCACGGACTCGGCCTTCTCCAGCATGGCGTCGGGCACGGTCTCGCGCACGCGCACCCCGGTGATCTGGGCCACGATGTCGTTCAGGCTCTCCAGGTGCTGGACGTTGAGCGTGGTCCAGACGTCCAGCCCGTGCTCCAGAAGTTCGTCCACATCCTGCCAGCGCTTGGGATGGCGCGATCCGGGGACGTTGGTGTGGGCAAGCTCGTCCACCAGGATCAGGGCCGGCCGGCGCGCCAGCGCGCCGTCCAGGTCGAACTCCTGGAGCGCGTGCCCCTTGTAGTCGATGGCCTGGCGCGGCAGCACCGGCATGCCGTACGTGAGGGCCTCGGTGTCCTCGCGGCCGTGGGTCTCCACGATCCCGGCCAGCAGGTCGAGGCCCTCGGACATCTTGAGGCGGGCCGCCTCCAGCATGGCGTAGGTCTTGCCCACGCCGGGGGCCATGCCGAGGAATATCCTCAGCCGTCCCTTGCGTTTGTCGGCTTCATCGCGCTGGACCATGGCCAGCAGGGCGTCAGGATCGGGGCGCTGGTCCTCGTCTCTCATGGTTGCGCCTTACTCTTTCTTTCCCGCCGCATCCAGGGCCAGGTTGAGTTGCAGCACGTTCACCCGGGGCTCACCCCAGAACCCGAACAGGCTGTCCCGGGTGTGCTTCGCCACCAGTTCGGCCAACGTACCTGGCGACATGTCCCGGGCCTTGGCCACCCGGGCGAGCTGGAAGGCCGCGGCCTCGGGGGTGATGTGCGGGTCCAGCCCGCTGGCCGAGGCCGTCGCGAGGTCCATGGGCACGGGCCCGCCGCCGTTCTCCGCGGTGATCCCGGCGGCCCTTTCCGCCACGGCCTCGAAGAGCGCCGGGTTGGACGGCCCCAGGTTCGAGCCCGCCGACGCCCCCGCGTTGTATTCGTAGGGCGAGGTGGCCGAGGGCCTGCCGTGGAAGTATTTGTCCGAGGCGAAGGCTTGGCCGATCAGGGCCGAACCGGCCACGCCCCCGTCCGTTTTGATCAGGCTCCCTCCCGCCTGGGCGGGAAACAGGGCCGCGCCCAGCCCGGTCATGCCCAGGGGGTAGGCCAGGCCGGTCAGCAGGGTCATCCAAAAGAGCATCAGGACGGCGGGCTTCAACTGCTTGATGAAGATGGAGAACATGGACGCCTCCTACGCCCAGCCAAGGGCGGCGATGATCATGTCGATGAGCTTGATGCCCGCGAAGGGCACCAGGAGCCCCCCCAGCCCATAGAGGAGCAGGTTGCGGCGCAGGGCCACGGCCGCCGGGAGGGGCACGTACTTCACGCCCTTGAGGGCCAGGGGGATCAGGAACATGATGACCAGGGCGTTGAACACCACGGCCGAGAGAATGGCCGATTTCGGCGTGGCCAGCCCCATCACGTCCAGCGCCCCGAGCTGCGGGTAGATGCCCGCGAACACGGCCGGGATGATGGCGAAGTACTTGGCTATGTCGTTGGAGATGCTGAAGGTGGTCAGCGAGCCGCGCGTCATGAGCAGCTGCTTGCCGATGGCCACCACCTCCAGGAGCTTGGTGGGGTTGGAGTCCAGGTCCACCATGTTCCCGGCCTCCTTGGCGGCCTGCGTGCCGGAGTTCATGGCCACGCCCACGTCCGCCTGGGCCAGGGCCGGGGCGTCGTTGGTGCCGTCGCCGGTCATGGCCACCATCTTGCCTTCGGCCTGGTACTGGCGGATGCGCGCCAGCTTGGCCTCCGGCGTGGCCTCGGCCAGGAAGTCGTCAACGCCCGCCTCGGCCGCGATGGCCGCCGCCGTGAGCGAATTGTCGCCGGTGACCATGATGGTCTTGATGCCCATGGAGCGGAGTTCGGCGAAACGGTCCCTGATGCCTCCCTTCACGATGTCCTTGAGCCAGACCACGCCGAGCGGCCGGCCGTTTTCCGCCACGAGCAGGGGCGTACCGCCGGACTTGGCCACATCGTGGATGAAGCGGTCCAGTTCCTCCGGGATGCGCTCGCCGGACTGCTCGGCCAGGGCCTTGATGGCGTCGGGCGCCCCCTTGCGCAGGCTGCGTCCCGGCAGGTTCACGCCGGAGAGCCTGGTCTGCGCGGTGAAGGGCACGAACGTGGCCCTCAGGTCGTGCAGTTCGTGGCCGCGGATGCCGAAGCGCTCCTTGGCCAGGACCACGATGGAGCGGCCCTCGGGGGTTTCGTCGGCCAGGGATGCCATCTGGGCGGTCTCGGCCAGTTCGCGCTCGTCCACGCCCTTCACGGGCAGGAAGGTCGTGGCCTGCCGGTTGCCCAGGGTGATGGTGCCGGTCTTGTCCAGAAGCAGCACGTCCACGTCCCCGGCGGCTTCCACGGCGCGGCCCGAGGTGGCGATGACGTTGGACTGGATCAGGCGGTCCATGCCCGCGATGCCGATGGCCGAGAGCAGCCCGCCGATGGTGGTGGGGGCCAGGCACACGAACAGGGCTGTCAGGGCGGTGATGGTCACGGCCGCGCCCTGGCCGGTCATGGCCACGGCGTAGGCCGACATGGGCCGAAGCGTCGCGCACACCACCAGGAACACCAGCGTGAGCGAGGCCAGCAGGATGTTCAGGGCGATTTCGTTGGGGGTCTTGCGGCGCTTGGCCCCCTCCACCAGGGAGATCATGCGGTCCAGGAAGGTCTCGCCGGATTCGGCCGCCACCTTCACGATCAGCCAGTCGGACAGCAGGCGCGTGCCGCCGGTGACGGCGCTGCGGTCGCCTCCGGCCTCCCGGATGACCGGGGCGCTCTCGCCGGTGATGGCCGCTTCGTCCACCGAGGCGATGCCCTCGACGATCTCGCCGTCGGAGGGGATGATGTCTCCGGCCTCCACCAGCACAAGGTCGCCACGGTGCAGATTTTGGGCGGAGAATTGTACGTATGGGGAATCCCTCCTGGGGTGCACCAGGCGCTTGGCGCTAACGTCCTGGCGCAGGCCGCGCAGGGCGGCCGCCTGGGCCTTGCCCCGGCCCTCGGCCATGGCCTCCGCGAAGTTGGCGAAGAGAACGGTTGCCCACAGCCAGGCCGAGATGGAGGCCACGAACCCGAACGGGGCCTCTCCCTGGCCGAGGTAGGCCTGCACTGCCAGGAAGCTGGTCAGGATTGAGCCCACGTACACCGTGAACATGACCGGGTTGCGGGCCTGGCTCGCGGGGGTGAGCTTTCGGAAGCACTCCACACCTGCCTGCCGGACGATGGCGGGGTCGAAGAGGGGGCGCGATGTGTCTTTCTTGGACATGTCTGAAACCTCGTTATTTGAACAGCGCCAGGTGCTCGGCCACGGGGCCCAGCGCCAGGGCGGGAACGAAGGTGAGAGCGCCCACCACCAGCACCACCGCCATGAGCAGCGCCACGAAGATAGGGCCGTGGGTGGGCAGGGTGCCGGGGCCTTCCTGCAGGCGCTTCTTGCCAGCAAGCGACCCGGCCAGGGCCAGCACCGGGATGATGAGCCAGTAGCGTGAGACGAACATGGCCACGCCGCCGGCCACGGTCCAGAAGGGGGAGGTGGCCGTGAGCCCGGCGAAGGCGCTGCCGTTGTTGTTGCCCATGGAGGAGAAGGCGTAGAGCATCTGGCTGAAGCCATGCGGCCCGGGGTTGGAGATTGCGCCTGGCGGCCCGGCCACCGCCGCCAGCGCGGTGCCCATCAGGGAGAGGAAGGGCGGGATGAGGATGACCAGGGCGGCCATCTTGGTCTCAAAGGGCTCGATCTTCTTGCCGAGATACTCCGGCGTGCGCCCCACCATGAGCCCGGCCACGAACACGGACACCACGGCGAACACCAGCATGCCGTACAGGCCGGAGCCCACGCCGCCGTAGACCACCTCGCCCAGTTGCATGAGGAGCATGGGCCACATGCCGCCCAGCGGGGTGAAGCTGTCGTGCATGGCGTTCACCGAGCCGTTGGAGGCGGCCGTGGTGGCCGCGGCCCACAGGGCGGACCCGGCCGCCCCGAAGCGGACCTCCTTGCCCTCCAGGCTCGGCCCGGCCGCCACGCCCGCCTTGGCCAGCAGGGGGCTGGGCGTGGTCTCGGCCAGGATGGTCAGGAAGGCGAAGCCCGCGAACAGGATGGTCATGGCCATGAGCACGGCCCAGCCCTGCCGCCTGTCGCCCACCATGACCCCGAAGGTGTGGCAGAGCGCCGCCGGGATGAGCAGGATGGCCAGGAGCTCCAACAGGTTGGTGAGCGGGGTCGGGTTCTCGAAGGGATGGGCGGAGTTGGCGTTGAAGAAGCCGCCGCCGTTGGTGCCCAGTTGCTTGATGGCCACCTGGGAGGCCACCGGCCCCAGGGCGATGGCCTGCTCCGTCCGGGAGGCCGGTTGGGTCCGGGGCTTCCCGGCCGCGTCCAGAACAGGATTGCCGGAGCTGTCCAGCACGGGCTGTTGGTAGGCCGTGGGCTCGACGAGCTTCGCCGTGACTGAGCTGGCCAGGGTCTGGGGGACGCCCTGCCAGACGAGCGCCACGGACAGAAGCACGGAGAGGGGCAGCAGCACGTAGAGCGTGGAGCGCGTGAGGTCCCGCCAGAAGTTGCCGAGCTTGTCCGTCTCCCGACGGGCCAGGCCCCGGATGAGGGCGGCCATGACGGCCATGCCCGTGGCGGCGGAGGCGAAGTTCTGCACCGTCAGGGCCAGCATCTGCGTGAGGTGGCTCATGACGGTCTCGCCGCCGTAGGCCTGCCAGTTGGTGTTGGTGGCGAAGCTCACGGCAGTGTTGAAGGCCACGTACGGGTCCACCCCGGGGAGTCCGGCCGGGTTCAGGGGCAGCCCGCCCTGGAGCCTCTGGATGGCGTACGCGGCCACAAGGCCCAGGGCGTTGAGCGCCACCACGGCGACGGCGTAGGTCTTCCAGTCCATCTCTTTGGAGGCGTCCACCCCGCAGAGGCGGTAGAGCAGGCGTTCCACCGGGCCGAGCGCCCTGTCCAGGCCGCAGGGCCTGTCCTGGTACACCCGGGCGATGTAGAGCCCGAGAGGCCAGGACGCCCCGAGCAGCAGGGCCAGATAAAACAGGTATTGGATGAGGTCGGTCGTTTTCATTCGAACCACTCCGGTTTGCACAGGGCCGCCAGCAGGTACACGAACAGGGCGGCCGCGATGGTGAGGGCCAGGGAATCCATGGCTATTTCCTCTCCAGGTTGGAGACCAGGCCGATCAGACCGAAGAGCGTGAAGACCAGGCCCGCGATGAGGGCCGCGAAAAGCATGTCCATCGAAACCTCCGTCAAGAGTCGATGGCAAGGGAATAGCCAGGGAAAGGTAAAAATGGTGTAAAAACTGGCTGCCGGAAGGTAAAAACGGCGTTACCGGGCGATACCCTTATCTTGGCCCGTGCGTCTCCCCATCAACTCGTTCGGAGCCTGTGTTTCCAACTGACACTCAAGGCGGGAGGTCTCAGGGGGATTGGTATCGGCCAGCAGGGGCGTTGCGACAGGACGCGCCGCGCACGCGCATGCCCCAGGCGGCGCAGGGGGGGGTCACTCGTGCAGCGAGGGACCTTGGCCCTCTTTGCCTTTCGCATGGTACATCGCGGCGTCCGAGAGCGTCAGCAGGGTGTCGAGGGACCGGGCATGGTCCGGGAAGATCGACACGCCGATGCTCGCGCTGACGTCGATAGAGTAGCCGTCTATGGCCACCGGTGTTTTCAATGCTTTGGAGAGATTGCCGGATACAAGGGCGGCGTCGCCTGGCGTGGCGATGTCCCTCACGATGGCTACGAATTCGTCACCACCCAGCCGGGCCACGATATCGGCCCCCCTGACGGCCCTGCGCATGATGCTTGCCGCCGCGACAAGCGCCTTGTCCCCGATCTCGTGGCCGTACTTGTCGTTGATGTGTTTGAAATCGTTCATGTCAATGAACAGCACGGCCAGCCTGGTGTTGCTTCGAACGGCTTCGCGTGCTGCCTGGTCGAAGAGTTCGGCCAGGAGCCTCCTGTTGGGGAGCCCCGTGAGGTCGTCGCGGTTGGCCAGTTCCTGCAATTCCTTCTTCGCGGATTCAAGGTGCTCGATGAGTTCCGCGTTCTCGAATTTCGCGGAGAAGAGTTCCTTGGAGCCTCTAGCCGTTTTGACGCTTACGGACATGATGTAGGCATAGAATGTTATGATGCTGATGATCGCCGTAGTCGGGACGGGTGTCATCCTGATGGACATGGCTGCTATGATGGAAGCGATCGGTGCTGTGGAGATGATCGCCATGCATATTATGTTTCCGAGATAGGTGTTTACTGATCCTGATATTATACCGCTGGTGATAAGTATGACAGTTGCCAGCTCCACAGGGTGATTGAAGTCAACGAACGTCATCGGTATGCTCCACAGGATGCCCGTGGTAGCGGCGCTGACGATGACCAACGCGCCGCGCGTCCGCAGGGATACTGCTTTGAACCTGTCATGGCGATGGTAGCACGAGAGGAAAGCCTTGTACGCGCTGGCCAGGAACACGCAGACGGTCCACGCTGTCGCCGTGGGAAGGATATGGTCGCTGGAAACGGTCAGGGTGATAAGGACCGAGAGAAATGCTGTTGAAACAGCGCCGAGCGATTGTTGTTTTTCTACAACGTCAAGGATGGATCGCTTGACCTGCTCCTTCACAGGAGACTGTTGTGTCAGGTCAACAGTGTTCATGGAGTCTTACCCCGGCATGCAGCTCTGTTACAAAGGCTGCCAAGCCCTTCGGGGTTTATACGCCTTGGACGGACTGTAGTCGAGAGCGACGTGTCTGGGGTCGGAGCAGGGTGGTCAGGACTCGCTGACACAAACGCCCCAGGTTACCCTGGGGCGATCTGATGAAGACCTTTTTATCGTCCGGTTAGTAGTAACGCCATTCACCCGGGCCTTCGCGCATCTCCTCGTCGAACTCCTCGGATATTCCGACGCGGATTTCCTTCTCTCCCTCGGCGATGGTGACGTTCTTCGCGGGGTCCAGGCCCTGGTCCAGGGCGACCTCCTCCCAGTGCTTGCGGATGCCCGCCGCAGCCTGCTTCACGGCGGCTTCGTTGCTTGTGTTCTTGATCCAGCGGGCGACCCAGATCCAAGTGGTCATGTCGGTCCTCCTGTCTGCGGGGTTGGGGGTCACGGTAAGTATGAGCCACCATCCGGCCCGGATGTCAATCCGAGGTTTCGTGCAGGACGACATCACACAGCCGTTCGATTCAGCCGTTGACGGACGCTCTCACCTTTCAGTAACAACCGTTCGCAATGGCTGGTGAAAGTCTGCTCTTCGCGCTGGGCACGGGATTACTCTGGGCCGTGCATCTGGTCTTCATGGGCCGGGCAATTCTGCGCCCGCACAGGGAGCCTGCGTCCCGCGTGGCCTGGGTGGTGGTGATGGTCGCGCTGCCCGTGGTGGGCATCGTGGCCTACCTGCTGCTCGGCGAGACCAACATCGGCAACGCCCGCGTGGAGAGAGCCCTCAAGGCCCGGGAGAAACTGCCGGATCTGGAATGCATCCCAGGTGCGCTGGACCCTTGCTACAAGCCCGATATGGCAGCGTGCTACCCTCATCTTTTCCAGATGGGCCAATCCGTGAACGGCTTCCCTCCCGTGGGCGGCAACCAAGGGTGGCTGTTCACCGACTCCAACGCCGGCATCGACTCCATCGTGGCGGACATCGACGCCGCGAAGAACCACGTCCACCTGGTGTTCTACATTTGGCTGCGTGACAACAACGGCCTCAAGGTGGCCGAGGCCCTGAAACGGGCGGCCAGGCGGGGGGTGACATGCCGGGTCATGGCCGACGCCCTGGGCTCGCGCGCGATGCTGCGCTCCAAGCATTGGCGGTCCATGCGGGAGGCAGGCGTCCGCACAGCCACGGCCCTGCCCATAGGCAATCCGCTGCTGCGCATGCTGCGCGGTCGCATCGATCTGAGAAACCACCGCAAGATCGTGGTGATAGACAACTCCGTCACCTACTGCGGCAGCCAGAACTGCGCGGACCCCGAGTTCAGGATCAAGGCCCGCTTCGCGCCCTGGGTGGACGTGCTCATGCGCTTCGAGGGCCCGGTGGCGCGGCAGAACCAGAGCCTCTTCGCCGGTGACTGGATGAGCATGGTGGACGAGGACATCACCTTCCTGCTCAGGGAGCCCCTACCGCCCGGCCAGCCCGGGGCGACGGCCCAGGTGATCGGCACCGGGCCGACCATGCGGCACTCCGCCATGCCCGAGGTGTTCGCGAACCTGATGTTCGCCGCCCGGCGCGAGCTGTTCATCACCACGCCGTACTACGTTCCGGACGAGGCCATGCAGGCCGCGCTGTGCGCCTGCGCGCGCCGGGGCGTGAGCACGACGGTGGTGTTTCCCGCGCGCAACGACTCATGGGTGGTGGGGGCGGCCAGCCGCAGCTACTACCCCGACCTGCTGGAGGCCGGGGTGCGCATCTACGAGTATGAAGGGGGGCTTTTGCACGCCAAGACCCTGACGCTGGACGGCGAGGTCACCCTCATCGGCTCCGCGAACATGGACAGGCGCAGCTTCGAGCTCAATTTCGAGAACAACGTCCTCTTCCACGACGCCGCCCTGACTGCCGAAGTGCGTCGCTGCCAGAAGGCCTACCTCGGGCGGTCGCACCAGGTCACGGCGGCCCAGGTGGAGCAGTGGAGCACAGCGCGGCGGCTCTGGGGCAACACAATAGCCATGCTCGGCCCCGTTCTGTAAGCCGGGCGGCCATGAAATTCCCTGTGACCATGTGCCGGGAAGTCACGTCCAAGGGAGTGCGGGCCGCAGAGGCCGACCTCGCCCGCAAAGGAGAGATGACGGCATGAATCCGGTGGCCCTGGCCGGGAAGTGGGTGCAGTCCCACCCGGCGGGTGCAAGGGCCTGCCGCGGGGGCGGCCGGTCCCGCCTAGGCTGAGGCGCGGGAATCGGGGCGGGCTAGAGGTTCTCAAACAGGGTCATGGCGACCAGGCCGAGGATGAAGGCGTAAGCCAGCACTTCCATCGTTGCGGTGAGTGCGCGTTCCATGGCGGATCCCTCGTGTTCGGCTGCTGTATTTCCCATGAACACGAGACGTGCGCCCGGCGCGCTTGGTTACACGCCGGGGCGGAAGCGGGCCAGGGGAGGGCGGCCGGTCAGCGCGCCTCCCCCTGCATGATCTTGAGCACCCGGGCCTTGTGCGTCTCCATGATGAGCAGGAACACGTCCGCTCCCTTGCGCCGCAAGTCCCACCATTCGGGGTCTGCCAGGGCCAGGATGGCGTCGGCCACGGCCTCGCGCCTGTCGCGGGGCAGGGCGCGCAGCCGGGAGATGCACATCTCCCTGGCGTCGGCAATTTTTTCGGCCCTCTCGGCGGCGCCTTGGCCGGCGTCTCGGACGGGCATCTTCATGTTCTCCTCCCAGGTCGACTGCACGCAGTCCGGCTTGTACGGCGTCCGTAACTCCCGTTCCTACGGTTTCCCTGCGTAACACGAGAAACCATGGGAATTGAAGCCGGAAAACGGCTGCCCTTTCACAGGGCCCGGCCCTAGCGTGGAAGCGCCTTCCCGCCGGGAGCCAGGGCTTGGGTCCCGCCACCGCTCTCTGACTGCATATCCTGGATGATCCCCCGCAGCACCTGGGCCTGGTGGGCCATCTCCGAGACGGCCTGGGCCGCCTGGGTCATGGCTTCTGCGGTCTGGGCCGAGATGGAGTTGATCTCCTCGATGGAGTGGTTGATCTCCTCGCTGGCCGAGGACTGCTGCTCCGAGGCCGTGGCGATGGAGCGGACCTGGTCGGTGGCGGTGTCGATGAGCGAGACGATCTCCCCAAGGGTTTCGCCGGATCTGGTGGCCAGGGTCGTGGTAGACTCGATGGTCTGCACGGTCCTGTCCACGTTGCCGATGTTCTTCTGCGTGCCGGACTGGATGTCCCGAATGGCGTCGCCGACTTCCTTGGTGGCTGTCTGGGTCTTTTCGGCAAGCTTGCGCACCTCGTCGGCCACCACCGCGAAGCCGCGCCCGGCGTCGCCCGCGCGTGCTGCCTCGATGGCCGCGTTGAGCGCCAGCAGGTTGGTCTGGTCGGCTATGTCCGAGATGACGTTGAGGATCTGACCGATCCCCGCTGCGAGCTTGCCCAGTGAGTCCATGTCGGTCTTGAGCTCCTGGGCGTGGGTCTGCACGTCGCCTATGCCGGCCACGACCTTGCCCACAATGTCGGCGCCCTGCTGAGCCTTGGCCCTGGCCTGGTCGGCTGTCTGGGCCGTGCGGGAGGCGTTGCGCGCAACCTCCAGCACGGTTGCGTTCATCTCCTCCATGGCGGTGGCCGTCTCGGACACGCGGGAGGCCTGAAGCTCGCTGCCCCGGCTGGACTGCTCGATCTGGGCGGAAAGCTCCTCGGACGCTGAAGACACGACGTCCACGATGCCTTCCAGTTTGCCCGCAGCCTGGCGCATACCCTCGACCATGGCCATCTCAGCCCTTTGAGTCGCTTTTTCGGCCTCGGCCGTGGCCTTGCTGGCAATTTCGGCTTCGCGTGCGGCCGCCTCGGACTGCTGGTTGGCCTCCGCAATCTTGGCCTTCAGGGATTCGACCATGGTTTTCAGGGAGCCGTACAGCGTCAGCAGTTCTCCGAAGAATACCCTTTCTGGCGGGAACTGGGCGTCGAAGTCGCCCTGGGCCACCTGGCCTGAGGTGTCCGCGATACTCACCAGGGGCTTGGTGATCTTGCGGATCATGACCATTGTTCCACCGATGATGAGCACTCCCAGTCCGAGCACGATGAACAGCAGGGGCGTGGCGATTTTACCCTGGGCGGTATAGTTCTCGTCCGTGCTGTTGAGCACTGCCATCAGGCCGAAAACCTCGGTGTCCTTCATCAGGGGTTTGTAGGTGGAGTAGTATTCCCGCCCGTCGATCTTCTGGGTCGTGGTGAACGGCTGGGCCTTGGCCACGGCGTTCTGCAGCACCTCCGGGTTCTCAAGCACCGTGCCGGTCCCGCGCTTGCCGGCCTTGTCCTTCAGGGTGGTCTGATGGCGGATGAACTCCCCTTTTTCGTTCTTGACCAACAGGGAGATGTCCGCTCCACCGGTGACGGCCCTCATGGAGTCGATGAACACTTCGGTGCCCAGGTCGTACCCGGCGGTGAACACGCCGATGAGCTTGCCGTCCTTGTCGGTGAGGGGGAACCGGCAGACGAAGAGGAAGGGGATGGCTCGGGCCGTGTCGAACCCTATGAACGGCTTGCGCGTGGTGAATACCTTTTGCATGCCGAAAAGGTTGAAATTGCTGTCGCCGTTCTGCCCGGGCTTTTTGCCTCTTGCCATGACGATCCCCTTGTCGTCGGTGAATGTCACGGCGCCGAGCTTGAACTGTGTGTAAACCTCGTCCGCGACGGTCTGCAGAGCGTCCTTGTCGATGGGGGACACGGCGTAGGCGCCCTGCACTCGCCGGAGCTGCTGGACCATCTCGGCAACAGCAAGACAATATTGACCTTTGTCGTTCAGGAACGCATCGAGGGTGTTAACGTCGCCGGCAAGGTCTGAATATGCCTTTTCCGTCAGTGTATTGTTGATGAGATATTTGGCTGAAATATAGATGGACGCCGAGAGGGCAAGGATTCCAAGGGCTATAAAGGTGCTCAGGCGCCAAAAAATGGATACGGTCCTAAATTTTGACATCGCTCATACCCTCCCTGCTTGAGTTGGAGTAGCCAGTGCAGCGATCATATGTGCCTTTTGCGCATATGGCCCGGATATCAGTCTTTAAGATTCATTCCTGTCTTGATTTGTATAATTCCAAATGGATCAGAGTGCAACGCCGACATTTGTGGGCGGTCCGTTTTGTATTTGTGTTGCACGGGTGCTGCCATGCTGTTGTTCCGTATCATGATGGCGCAGCTGCATTTTTACGTATAATATATGTGCAGTTTGTGCGGTGGCCTTCAATGTTTAGTGTTGCGTAAATGTACAATTGGTTCATATCGGCGGGCTGATCTGGTGATTGATGTCGTTCTGTTTCGTCACGATATGTTGGCAAGCCTCGATTGTGTTGAAATCGTGACGATTTGGTAAATATTTTGCGCAGCTATATCCATTGTCTGGTTTCCGGCAAGCGTGCGAATTCCCGGCGGTCCCCCGGGACGTCGGCCGGGCCGGGGTGGAGATATGAATGGACAGAAAGGGTGGGGCCGCATAATCATTCCACGCCTGAGGCATGCAGGCAACGCCGCGGCGGACGCGCCCGGTCTGCCTTTCCGGAACCCAACTCAAGCAGGTTGCGCCAAAAATGTTGGAAACTCTTGAAGGTCTGATAAGCAATTACGGCTATCTCGCTCTCTTCATAGGCACCTTTCTCGAAGGAGAGACCATCCTCCTGGTGGCCGGTTTTCTGGCGCATAGCGGCCAGCTCGACATCTCGCTGTGCATCCTGTGGGCGTTTCTGGGCAGCCTTTCTGGCGATCAGGCCGCATTCTACATCGGCCGGTTCAAAGGCAAGAAGTTCGTGGAGAACCGCCCCAAGTGGAAATGCCAGGTTGAGCGCGTGCATGCCATGCTGGAGCGCTTCCACGAAGCCCTGATCCTTTCTTTCAGGTTCTTCTACGGCCTTCGGAACCTGACTCCTTTCATACTCGGCACCACGGATATTTCAGGGGTCAAGTTCTTCGTCCTCAACGCCATCGGCGCGGGCATATGGGCCGTGAGTTTCGCCTACGCCGGGTACTTCTTCGGTACAGTGGTGGCCAACGTCCTCAAGGACATCCACCACATCGAAATGATCATCCTCATCGTTGCCGTGGTTGTGGGGGGGGGCGTGTGGTTCTACCGGCACCGCAAGCGTGTCCGTGAGCAGCAGGAGGCCGCCCTGACCGGCGAGTGCGCCGCCCCTGCCGAAGATTCCAAACCCGGACAGGACAAATAGCTCCTGCGCTCACTCTCGGTGTGCATGGCAGTGAATATGTTCTTAACCACGGGCGTCAACTTGCCTTTTCCTTGCTCTTCGGCCAATCTGATGGCTCGTGACCATAAGCCATGCCCGAAAGTCATCGCTTTCGGCTGAGCCATCATGTCAACGCAAGCATGGAGTGATATGGCTGCAACACCCCCGTCGGACTGCGACCGCCTTCCCCAGGCAGCCAGCCTTTGCGCTGGAGGTCTTGACGGTTTCAGTCTCGGATTCCTGAAGTCCTTTCACGGAACCGAGCAGGATTTCCTGCGCCTGGGGGCCCAGCTCGAGGGGTTCAGTTCCCGTTCCTCTCAGATATCGGCCCTGGCCTCCGGCCTCACGGAGCTGACCTCGGGCGAAGCCGTTCTCGGTGCGACCGCCAGGCTCGCCGCCAATCTCGAACGCCTTGGAAGCATCTGCGACACCGCGGCCACCGACCGGCAGCTCGCGGAACTTGCCTCCGTAGGGTCAATGGGTGTGAAGCTTGGCGAAATCATGAGTGATTTTGCCAGGCTGGTGAAACATTTGAGCATGCTTGGCGTCTCAACCCGCATTGAGAGCGCGCGCCTGGGGGACCAGGGCGCGGGATTCGCGACCTTGGCCGACGATGTCGAGAAGCTGGCCGGAAAAATTGGCGAATCCTCCGAGAAAATCCTTTTCAGCGCCAGGGAACTCAGCGGTCAGTGCCGAAGCGCATCGATCAGCCTGAAACAGATGGATGACGCCCGTAGAGGCTGCTCCATGTCCGCGCTCAGCATGCTCGAAGCCGACCTGAGCGCTCTCGACGGCCTCACCCGGGCATCGCGCGAGGCGGCCGATTCCGTATCCGGTCTCTCGCGGAGCGTGGTGAGCAACATTTCGGAAGCCGTTCTCTCCATGCAGTTCCATGACATCATCCGCCAGCAGCTTGAGCACGTGGCCGAGGCAGCCGAAGAGGCGCGCGACATCGCCCGCAGCGGTCCCGGAGTGGGCCTCGCCGCCGAGGCGGCCGACTGGGAGGAGGTCTGCGACTGGCTGCGCAGCATAGCTGACCTGCAGCGTTCGCAGCTCGGAAACGCCAGGACCCGATTCGCGCGGGCCATGCAGACCCTTGAGGATAGCATGACCTCCATCGGCAGCCAGGTGCGGGCGATGGCCTCCGGCGCGGCTTCCCTGGCCGCCAAGGAGGCGGGGCAGGAGGGCGTGCTCACGCAGATCGAAACGGGAGTGGGGCAGATCGCAGGCTCCCTGCGTGAATACGCCCGGTTGGAGAGCGGCATGAGCACCGTCATGGCCCAGGTGGCAGACTCCATCGCCGTCATGTCCTCCATCGTGGGAGAAATCGAGGAGGTCGGCTCCGAGATCGAGCTTATCGCCATCAACGCGAGCATCAAGGCCGCGCATACCGGGGATGAAGGCAAGGCCCTGGGAGTGCTTGCCTCGGCCATCCAGAAGCTCTCGGTGGACGCCAGGGGACAGACCGCCCGCATTCTTGAGCTGCTCGGCTCGGTGGACGCCGCAACCTTCAGCGCCGTCGCCCAGAGGGACCAGGGCGCGCAGCTCGAAGCGGTGGTGACCGATCTCGACGCCGAAGTGGCGAGCATCAAGGCCCTGGACCACGAGGCGGCCTCGCGGGCGGCGATGGTCCAGCAGTCGGCGGAGGAGCTTTCGAGCGACATCGCCGCCGCAGTGGAGTCCCTGGACTTCCGCTGGGGGTTGATCGATTCCGTCACAGCCGCGGAAACCCGCCTCCAGGAGCTTGTGGACGAACTCGGCGTGGCCCTGCCGCCTGGTCACAGGGCCTCCAGAGCGCCCACGCTCATGCAGATGCTGCAGCGCTACACCATGGACGAGGAGCGTCTGGTGCACGAGCAGGCCCTCGGCCTCGGCGGCCCAGCCGGCGCCCCGGTGTCCGGCGGCGACGACGGACTGGGCGACAACGTGGAACTTTTCTGATCCAGGCAGGCGCACATGGGATCGATGTTGCAACGTGTTGACGCAGAAGGGCGCGTGACGCTTGAACTCGCCGGAGGCTTCAGCCTGGGCGATTCGGCCGAATTGAAGCAGGCCCTATCCGACGCCTTGAACGCAAGCACCGGCAGGCTGTTCCTGGACATGTCCCAGGTGGACGCGGCCAGCCTGACGTTTTTTCAATTGCTCTTCGGGCTCGCGGCGCAAGCCCGGTTGGACGGAAAGGCAGTAGCCATCAGCGGCGGCCTGCATCCCGCCTGCAGCGGGGCGGCGGCCGAGATGGGCATCACCCAGCAGGACTTTGACCAGGCCTTTGCGCCAGGGGATTAAGCCATGAAAACCATCATGACCGTGGACGATTCGGCAAGCGTACGCCAGATGGTCGCTTTCACGCTCAAGAACGCCGGATATTCAGTGATTGAAGCATCGGACGGAAAGGACGCGCTGACGAAGCTTGGGGCCAAGATTGACATGGTCATCACCGACCTCAACATGCCCAACATGGACGGCATCTCGCTCATCAAGGCCCTTCGCGCCCTGCCCGCCTGCAAGTTCATCCCCATTGTCATGCTCACCACCGAATCCCAGGCAGGGAGAAAGCAGGAGGGCAAGGACGCCGGCGCCACCGGCTGGATCGTCAAGCCGTTCAAGCCGGAGCAACTGTTGAGCGTCGTGCAGAAGGTGCTGCGCTAGCTGGGGCAAGCACATGGAAGATATCCACCGCCAAGCCTTCCGCGATGAGGCGGCCGATCTGCTGGCCGAACTGGAGACGGCCCTGCTGGAGCTCGAAGACGCCCCGCAGGATTCCGGGCTTGTGAACAGGATATTCCGGGCCATGCACACCCTCAAGGGCTCCGGGGCGATGTTCGGCTTCGACGACATCGCCCAGTTCACCCACGAAGTCGAGACCGTCTTCGACAAGGTTCGCGACGGCCTGCTGCCGGTCACCAGACCCCTGCTGGATCTTACCTTCCAGGCCAAGGACCATGTCCGCCTGCTCTTCGAACACGACGGCGGAGACATAACGGCCTATATTGCCTCCGGGGCCACAATCCTGGAGGGGTTCCGGGCCCTGGCCGGTGAGGGGGAGGCTTCCGGCGCGGAGCACGGGGCGCCGGCCGCACCCGCCCCTGCCCAGGAGGCGGAGCGCGAGCGGATGTTCAGGATCCGCTTCAAGCCCCGCCCCGGCATCTACTCCACGGGCAACAACCCGGAATACTTCCTGGAGGACATCAAGGCCCTCGGTTCCGCCAAGGTGTTCGCCCACTTCGAGGACGTGCCCCCTCTGCGCGAACTCGATCCCCAAAGCTGCCACATCTGGTGGGACATTCTGCTCGCCACAACCTCCTCCGAATCCGCCGTGCGTGACGTATTCATGTTCGTCGAGGACGAATGCGACCTGAGCGTGACCCCGGTGGAGGCCGCCTGCGAGGAAAAGGTGCCCATGCTGGGCGAGATTCTCGTGGAGCGCGGCGACATCAGCCCCGAACAGATCGAGCGGGCCGTCGCCGGACAGCGCAGGCTCGGCTCCATACTTGCCGAATCCGGGGTTGTCCCGGCTAAGAGCGTTGAAGCCGCGCTGGCCGAACAATCCATCGCCCGCGACCGCCAGGACGCCAGGAAATCCGCCCCCGAGGCGGCCTCCAGCCTGCGCGTCTCCACCGATAAACTGGACCGCCTGCAGGACCTGGTGGGCGAACTGGTGATCGTGCAGGCCCAGATCAAGCAGGCCGCCGCGCTGCTGGGCAACGAGGCGGTGGTGAACCTGGCCGAGGAACTGGAGCGCCTGAGCGACGACATCCGTGATTCCACGCTCTCCATCCGCATGCTGCCCATCGGCTCGACCTTCAGCACCTACCGCCGCCTCGTGCGCGACCTTTGCTCCTCCTTGGGCAAGGAGATCGACCTGGTGACCACCGGCGAGGACACGGAGCTGGACAAGACCGTGCTGGACAGGCTGGCGGACGCCCTGATCCATCTGCTGCGCAACAGCATCGACCACGGCATCGAACTTCCGGCGGAGCGCGAAGCAGCGGGCAAGCCCAGGAAAGGGACCATCCGCCTCCAGGCGGAGCACTCCGGGGGCGACGTGGTCATCGAGGTCATCGACGACGGCAAGGGCATCGACCCCGCGAAGGTGCGGGCCAAAGCCCTGGAGCGCGGCCTCATCACCGAGCATACGGAGCTGAGCCAGCAGAAGACGCTGGAGCTCATCTTCCTGCCTGGATTCTCCACGGCCGAGGCCGTGTCCAACGTTTCTGGGCGCGGGGTTGGCATGGACGTGGTCAAGGGCGTGGTGGAATCCCTGCGGGGGAACATCACGCTCTCCAGCGAGCAGGGCCGCGGCTCGAGCGTGACGGTGCGGCTGCCGCTGACCCTGGCCATCATCGACGGGCTCCAGGTTCGCGTGGGGGACCAGGGCTACGTACTGCCCCTGGAACTGGTGGAGGAGTGCGTGGAGCTGGACAAACAGAACCTGGAGGTCTGCACTCGCAAGCGCATCGTGAACCTGCGCGGGCAGGTGGTGCCCTACATCTCCCTGCGTGAGTGGTTCTGCTTCCCCGGGCCGGTTCCGGCCATAGAGCAGGTGGTCATCCTTGGGATGAACGGCCAGCGCGTCGGCCTGGTTGTGGACCACGTCGTGGGCGAGCACCAGACCGTCATCAAGAGCCTGGGCCCCGTGTTCCGCAAGCTTGACGGCTTCTCGGGCGCGACCATCCAGGGCGATGGAAGCATGTCCCTGATTCTGGACGTCAAACGCATCGTCAACATGGCCCTGGAGCAGGCCGGCCGGGAGTCGGAGCGCTAGGCATGACGTTGCAGCCCCAGGGGCGGCCCACGCCATCCGGCCTTCCTGAAAGAGAATTCAAAAGGCTTGCCGAGTTCATCTACGCCGAATGCGGCATCAAGCTCCCCCCGGCAAAGAAGACCATGCTGGAGGCGCGCCTGCACAAGCGGCTGCGCGCCCTGGAGCTCGACTCCTATTCCAGCTACTGTGAATATCTTTTTTCCCCCAAGGGTACCGAGCTCGAACTGGTGAACCTCATCGACACGGTGACCACCAACACGACGGAATTCTTCAGGGAACCCAAACACTTCGATGTACTCTCCGGCAAGGTTCTGCCCGGCCACGTCCGCAAGCAGGGCGTGACCGGGACCTTCCGGCTCTGGAGCGCGGGCTGCTCCACCGGGGAGGAACCCCACACCCTGGCCATGGTGCTCTCGGAGTTCGCGCGGCTGAACCAGGGTTTCCGCTTCTCCCTGCTGGCCACGGACATCTCCACCCAAGTGCTCAAGCGGGCCATGCACGGCGTCTACCCCGAGGACAGGACCCACGCCATCCCCATGGAATACAAGAAGCGCTACATGCTGCGCGGCAAGAACCGGTCCGCCGGGCTGGTGCGCTTCAATGAGGAGATCCGCAGGCGCATCACCTTCCAGCGGCTCAACTTCATGGAGGAGTTCGCCTTCAAGAAACCCATGCATGTCATCTTCTGCCGCAACGTGATCATCTATTTCGACCGCCCCACCCAGCACGGGCTGCTCAGCCGCTTCTGCACCTGCCTTGCCCCTGGCGGGCATCTGTTCATCGGCCATTCGGAGAGCATCACCGGCATGGACCTGCCCCTGGAACCCGTGGCACCCACCGTCTACAGGAAAAAATAACGGAGCGGCGCGTGAAGGAAGGCAAGATCAAGGTTCTCATCGTTGACGATTCCGCCCTGGTGCGCCAGGCGCTCATGGACGTGCTCTCGCACGACCCCGAAATAGAAGTGATCGGCGCAGCTTCGGACCCGTTCCACGCGGCCGCGCGCATGGCCGAGGAAGCCCCGGACGTGATCACGCTGGATATCGAGATGCCGCGCATGGACGGGCTGACCTTCCTCAAGAAGATCATGACCCAGCACCCCATCCCGGTGGTCATCTGCTCCACGCTGACCGAGTCCGGCTCCGAGACCACGCTGCGGGCCATGGAGTACGGCGCGGTGGACATCATCACCAAACCGAAGATGGGCACGCGCCAGTTCCTGGACGAGTCGCGCATCCGCATCTGCGACGCCGTGAAGGCGGCCGCCCGCTCCAAGCTCAAGGCCATGCCGTCGATCGCGGCCGTGCGCGTGGAGCCCAAGCTCTCGGCGGACGCCATGCTGCCGGGCCCCACAGGCAAGGCCATGTTCGGCACCACGGAGAAGGTTGTGCTGGTGGGGGCCTCCACGGGGGGGACCGAGGCCCTGCGCGTGTTCCTGGAGTCCCTCCCTCGTGACTGCCCGGCCATCGCCATCGTGCAGCACATGCCGGAGCAGTTCACCGCGGCCTTCTCCAAACGGCTGGACTCCATCTGCCGCGTGACCGTCAAGGAGGCCCAGGACAACGACGCCATGCTGCGCGGCCAGGCGCTCATCGCGCCGGGCAACAAGCACATGCTGCTCAAGCGCTCCGGCGCGCGCTACTACGTGGAGGTCAAGGACGGCCCCCTGGTGCGCCGCCACCGCCCCAGCGTGGACGTGCTCTTCCGCTCCGGGGCGCGCTACGCGGGCAAGAACGCCGTGGGCGTGATCATGACCGGCATGGGGGACGACGGGGCCGAGGGCATGCGGGAGATGAAAGAGGCCGGGGCCTACACCATCGCCCAGGACGAGGCCAGTTGCGTGGTGTTCGGCATGCCGCAGGAGGCCATCAAGCTCGGCGGGGTGGACAAGGTGCTCTCACTCACGGATATCGCCCGCGACGTGTTGCGGGCCTGCGCGCAAGGTTAGGGGCGGCATGGCCAGGGAGCTGGAGGCAAAGTTCACTGTGCAGGGGTTCGCCGCGGTGCGGGCGGCCCTGAAGGGCATGGACGCCCGGTTCGCGGGCAACCGCTTCGAGCGCAACGTGGTCTTCGACACCCCCTCGCGTGAGCTGCAGGCCAAGGGAGAGCTGCTCAGGCTGCGCCAGGCCGGGCATGTGACCCTCACCTTCAAGAAACCCAGCCTGGAGCCGGCGCCCGCCGGGGTGAAGGCCATGGACGAGATCGAGACCCACGTGGAGGATTTCGACGCCATGCGCCGCATCCTGGCCGGACTGGGCTACGTGGAAGCCCTCTGGTACGAGAAATGCCGGGAAGTGTGGCGCACCAAGGATGCCGTGGTCTGCCTGGACCTACTGCCCTTCGGCACCTTCATGGAGATCGAGGCCGAACCGGATGCCATCGCCCGCACGGCCGAAGCCCTGGGCCAGAGCATGGCCGACGCCAGCGCCGTGACCTACCACGACCTCTTCCAACAGCACCGCAAAGAACTGGGCCTGCCGCCCGAGGACAGCTTCACCTTCGAGGAGAAGGACAAGAAGTGCGTTGAGGCCTTCCTGGCCGAGGGAGGGGGGATTCAAGAAAAATAGCGGGCATTATTCTCAGCAAGCGGAGGCGGGTATGCGACAAGCGCGATTGCCCCGCTATGGAACCCATCCTGCAAGCATGTAGGACAATGAGGAACTCGGGCTAGTATTTCAGTCTTTCACGTATGACATGGCAAAGGTATTCGGATCCAGCCGGGCAATTATTCGCAGAATTCTTGAGTATAGCCTTCCCACCTTCCATGGAATACGCTTCAGTGACATGCCTGATTACGAACGTGTGGAACGCAGGGTCTGATGTCATGATGCTACTCAGCGTATTCAGCTTGTCCCACTGCGAGAGGAACATTCCTTCTATGATGTCGTCAATGCCACTTGCCATGTAGCCATCGTCACAATCAGAAAACTTTGTAAAAAACTCATATAGATGGTTCCATTCTGTTATGGAGGCCACAGCATCGTCTGCGGCGTCTATCTTTTCTCTTGGGCAGGTTGCTGTGACACGTGATGCCAGCAGGAGTGACAAGATGATACAGAATGCTGGAAATATGGCCGATGCGGACAAGTGTCTTGTCATTGTGCTGGCCTTTGTGGAGAGTTTCGGAGTTCTATAGCGCGGCGTTTGTTCCCAGGCTGTGTGGTGTTGAAGGCAATTGATGCGTGGTCATCGCCCAGCTGCCCCCCGCACGGACCTTGAATCACGGCTGGAAGATTCTCTCACGGCCGTCAATCATGAACTATCTCTCCGCCGGCTCCTTGCCGCACACCCGCGCGTACGCGCACCAGCCGCAGCCTCGCGAGGGCAGGGGGGCGAAGCGCGGCGTCTCCAGCATCATGCGCACGATGAAGCCCGTGAACAGTGGCGTTTTCTCCCTCACGCGCTCCTCGCGCACCTCTTCGCTGACCTTGGGCCCGAACAGGGCCGCCTCCTTCCCGCCCATGCCCAGGCAGACATAGGCCGCGTCGGCGGCGTCCAGTCCGGTGGCCTTCCAGTAGGCGTGCATGTAGAGCGGCATCTGGATGGATCCCAGGCCAGCGCCCAGGCGGTCCAGCATATTCAGCCCAGATTCCACGTCGCCCGCGGTCACGGTGTCCCAAATGTCCTGGTCGTCCCAGAAGGTGCTCGTCTGCTTGCGGGGCTTGCCGGTTTTGTAGTCCAGGATGACCATGCCCTCGTCGCGCTGGTCCAGCCTGTCGATCACGCCGTTGAAGCCGTAGCGCGCTCCACCCAGGTCCAGGGTGGTGTCCAGGCGCATCTCCAGTTGGGTGGGGATGCAGGCCGGGCTGGTCCTGGCGAATTCCTCCAGGCGGCGCAGGGCGGTGCGCTCCAGCATCAGGCGCGCCTGCGCGGGCATCTGCGCGAAGAAGGGCTCCGCGCGCAGCCTGCGGGAGAACATGTCCGTGAGTCTGGCCGCGTCCAGGCCGCCAGCCTCCACGCGCGTGCCCAGCAGTGGCTGGAAGAAGTCCTGCAGCACGGAGTGCACCAGCTGGCCAAGGGCAGGCGGATCGCCGTCCTCGGCCACCTCGTCCAGGGCCTCCAGGGGGGTGAGGTACTTGTAGAAGAAGGCCAGCGGGCAGGCCAGGAAGCTGTCCAGCAGGGAGGGGTTCACGCCCCGGTAGCGCAGCCTGGTCTCCAGCTTGAGGCGGCAGGCTCGGGAGTTCTCCACCGCCGGCGAGTGGGAGCGCACCCCGCGCATGGGCAGGGTGATGAGCCTGCGCGGGCCTTCGCCGGGCTTGAGCAGGGCCTGGAGACGTTTCTCCTCCTCCCAGATGAGCTGCTCCACGTAGCGGCTGGGCAGGCTCTTGCCGTCCAGCACGCCGGGCTGGATGCCCGAGGAATAGAAGATGCCCACCTCCCGCGCGCCCTGGATCAAGCGGTAGAAGGTGTGCGCGGCGGTCATGTCGCGGGTTCGCTGGTCCGGCAGGCCCAGCACCTGGCGCAGCGGGTCGGGCAGCAGGGGGTCGGGCCGGGGCACGCCCGGCAGCACATCCTCGCCAGCGCCAAGGATGAACACCCGCTCGAAGCTCAGCAGGCGCGTCTCCAGCATGCCGAGCACCTGCAGCCCCGAGAGGGGGTCTGCCTCGAAGGGCACGCGCTGGCGGTCCAGCATGCCCCGGGTCATGGCGCGCACGGCCTCGGGCTGGAAAATTTCCTGGCTGATGGCGCTGTCGTGCAACTCGGGGATGACCTGGTCGATGAGGCGGGAGAGGCAGGCCGCGTCGATGACGAAGCGCTCCCAGCGGCCCCCGGAGTGCTCGGGGTCCAGCAGCAGCCGGGCCAGCCCGAGCAGGGCCAGGGCCATGGCTCGGGGGCTGTCCGTGTTCTCGAAGGCCGTGAAGCAGACCTCCACCACGCGCGCACACAGCGCCGCCACCTCGGGCGCGGCCTGGGTGGGGGCTTCGGCCGGATTCCAGGCGGTTGGGTCCAGGTGCTTCTCACCCTGGCGGATGGCGGCCTCCCAGTCGTGGAAGGCCATGCGCAACGGGGTGTCGTCCCCGATGCGCAGCAGCTTGATCAGCGGGTGGCGCAGCAGCGCTATGACCTCCCGCCAGTGGTAGCCGCCGGGCATGCGGCCGTCCTGAAGGCGCAGGATGGTCTCAATGAGGGTGTGCAGCGGGGAGCGCTTCAAGGCGAAGCCCATGGAGATGTTCACGTCGCGCCGGGGCAGATGGTGCAGCACGGGCATGAGCATGCTGGTATCCGGCAGGACCACGGCGAACCCGGCGGTTTCCGTGCTGGCGTCAAGCTCGCGGCGCAGGGCCACGAGCTGGGAGTGCAGGTCGAAGCCCTGGTGGAAGACGATCTTGGCCCGGCTGGCCGGTTCCTGCGCGGGCTCCGCCGCGAAGAGGCTCAACTGGTCGGTGCGCTTGCGCCAGGCGGGCAGGGGGGAACGCTTCTCGTCCGTGAGCAGCACGGCGCGGGCCTTCCAGTGCTTGAGCCACTGGGCGTGCTCCTCGCAGGACCAGTGGGGTGAGCCGCCTGGCGTGGCCACTGCGGGGTCCGTGTGCCAGAGGATGTCCGCCCGGCCCTTGCGCCACAGGCCCTTGAGCAGCTTCTCCTCGCTGCCGGAGAGGGCGTGGAAGCCGCAGGCCAGCACGGTCTGTCCTTCCAGAAGCTCTACGGCTTCGGCGGTCCGGTCAGCCACGATGGAGCGCAGCAGGCCGGGCGTGGCGGTGTCGGAACCAAGCAGCTCCTCGCGGTAGGCCTTCTGGATGGATTTCAGGCTGCCCAACAGGGCGGCGGCGGTGGGCAGCACCTGGTCCTGCACGTGGTCCAGGTCGGAGGCGGCCACGCCGTGCTGGAAAAGCTCCTCCATCAGCTGGGCCAGGCGCAGGCCCCAGGGGAAGAAATCCTTGATCTCGGAGGGGAAGGCGTTGTCCGGCCCGCGCAGCCCCACGCCCAGGCGCGTGACCACCGCGTGCGCCACGCCCACGCGGTCCAGTTCCGTGAGCTGGCGCAGGGGGGTGGGGTGGAGCCTGCCCGCGAGCTCCGCAAAGAGCTCGTCGATGGAGAGGATGCGCGGCAGCAGGCAGGGCTTGGGCAGGCGGGCGTCGGCGGCCAGCTTGTCCAGCAGGTAGCGTTTGGGGCGGCGGTGCGGAAAAAGCACCAGCGTGGACTGGAAGCGGTCCTGGAAGTTCTCCACCAGGTGCGTGCCCAGGCCGGTGAGGAAATCACGGTCCCAGGGGATCACCGAAACAGGGTTCACCGCGAAGCCTCCGGCAGGATTTCGCGCACGAGGCGCTGGTCGAGATAGGCCAGGATGCCGCGCGCCGGGCGGCCCTCGCAGGCGGGCAGGGCCTGGACGAGGCGCAGGTAGCGTTGCACCTGCTCGGCGTGGGCCGGGTCCTCGCGGCCGGTCTTGTAATCGATGACCAGGGTATGCGTGGGCGCGAACACGATCAGGTCCGGGCGGTGCACGGTCCCGTCCTCGTCCATGATCTCGGCCTCGCGCAGTCCCAGGTGGCGCCCCTGGGCGTAGAAGGGCTGCACGGCCAGCCAGGCGAGGTTCTCGGCCAGCTCCGGCTCCAGGGATTCGTCCTGCAGGCCGCAGAAGGCCAGGGCCTGGCGCACTGCGTGCAGGGCCTCTCGCTCAAGCCCGGCGGAGTCGGAGGCGTCCTCGGGCAGCGCCAGCAGCTCCAGGGCCTTGTGGGCAACCACGCCGCGGATGCGCTCGCTCAGGCGCAGGCGCTGTTCCGGGTCGCCCAGTTCGCTCCGGGCGATCTTGAGGCCGGGCAGCCAGTCCAGCGGCGGCGAGGCCTGCAGCGGCGCCTCGGGCAAGGGCGCGGGCGGCGAGGCTTGCTGCGGCGGCGCCGCGGGCAGCAGGGCGGCCTGGCTTGGGGGCGGCGCGCCGAAGACCACCTCGGGCTCGTCCACGGGGATGCCGGCCGCCTCGAAGATGATGTCCACGGCCTTGGCCAGGGGGTAGCGGTTGGCCAGCTTCTCGCCGGAATGCAGGAAGAGGTGCAGCTCCTGCTCGGGGCGGGTCCAGGCCACGTAGAGCAGGTTGATCTGCTCCAGGAGCGTCCTGGCCCGGGCGGCGTGGTAGGGCTCGCCCAGTTCCTTGCACAGGGGCAGGGTCAGCTCCAGGCCCCGGCACTCCGCGCCGCACAGCTCCGTGTCGGGCGGGGCGGAGAAAAGATGGAATGGGGCCACGGCCACCGGAAACTCCAGGCCCTTGGCTTTGTGGATGGTCAGCACGCGCACGGCACGGGCGTCCTCGGGCTGGGGGATCTTCTCCTCGCGGCCCTTGGCCCGCCAGAACTCCAGGAAGGCGGACAGGGAGCCGTGCCCCTGGGTCTCGGCGTTGTGCACCAGCTCCAGGAAGCGCCGCAGGAAAACCTCGTCGTCGGGGTAGGCCTCGAACACGCCGCAGGCGTCGAACAGCTCGTGCACCAGGTCGTAGGGGCTGGCCGGGCCCGCGCCGCGCAGGAAGGGCTCCACCAGGCGCTGCCAGGCCTCGGGGAAGTCCCGCTGGAACTTGCGGCGCAGGGGGCCCGCGGATTGTGCGGCCAGCCAGTCCGAGAGGGCGTCGCGGTCCAGCAGCTGGGAGCGGCAGAAAAGCTCCCGGCAGGAGAGGAAGCCCCACAGGGCCATGTTGTCCGGCGGGTAGTCCAGGAAGGCCAGGAAGCTCACCGCGCCCTGGACCACGGGGTGCTCGGCCAGGCGCAGGCTGTTCTCCGTGACCACGGGGACGCCCATGTCCACCAGCCACTGGGCGGCCAGGGCCGCCTGCCCGTTGGTGCGGGTCAGCACCGCCACCTCGGACCAGTCGCGCCGGGCGGGCAGTTCGTCCCGGAAAAGCTCCTCGAAGGCCAGGCGCGCCTGGGCGGTGTATTCGCCGGGGGTGTCGGCCTCCAGGCGCAGGATGCGCACGAAGCCTCCGCCGGGCTCGCGGCCCGGGGGCAGCTCCTGGGCGCAGCCGTGGAAGGATTCGCACAGGGTGCGGGCGAAATCGCCCTCGGCGGCCTGCGAAGCCCCGGAGAGCATGGCCCGGGCCACGCGGGCGCAGACCTCGGGGTCTTCCAGCGCGCCGAACACGGTGTTGTTGAAGCCCACGATCTCCGCCGCGCTACGCCAGTTGTGGGCCAGCGCCTCGCGGCGGGGCTGGGCCAGCCGGGTCAGCTCGGGGCTGGCGGCCGCGCGCTCGAAAAGCTCGGCCTCGCCGCCGCGCCAGGAGTAGATGGCCTGCTTCACGTCGCCCACGTAGAAGAGCGACCCGCCCTTGGAGAGGCACTCCACGGCCAGCTCCTTGAGCACGTCCCACTGGCTGACGCTGGTGTCCTGGAATTCGTCGATGAGCAGGTGGTTCAGGCGAGAGCCCATGCGGCAATAAGCCTCGGGTACGCCGCCGCCCTCGTCCAGAAGCCGGGCCACCTGCCCGGGCAGCTGGGAGAGCAGGGCCAGGGCCTTGTCGCGCCGGTAGGCCTCGAAGGCCTCCATGAGCAGGGCCCCGAACTCCAGGAAGGGCTGCCAGGCCAGGGCCTTGGTCAGCAGCGCGCCCTGGGTCTTGGCCGTGAGGTAGCTTGCGCGGAAGGCCTGGAACAGATTCTCCATCGCGGGGGTGATCTGGGCCTGGGTGTTCACCCTGACGCTCTGGTCCAGGCTGGATTTGGCCGCGTAGGCCGAATCGCTCAGGGCGGCAAGGGGCCTGCCGGATTCGAGCCCGGCCAGCAGCGCCTCGAAGGCCGCCATGGGCTTGACTCCGCCTGCCAGCATAGCCTGGCGCAGCTTCCCGGCGTTCTCCGACAGTTCGGTCTGCATGGCGTCCAACTGGGCGCCCAGTTCGGCCGGATCGCAGGCCGGGGCCTCGGGGTTGTCCAGCAGGTGGCCGAACACCTGGCGCAGCCGGGCCTCAACCTTGCCCGCCAGCCAGAATCCGTCCCGCCCTTCAAGGACAGTCAGGGCGTCGGCCATGCGCGCGGTGAGCTCCTCCAGCTGAGGGTCCGGCCCGGCGCTGCGCGCGTTCACGGCGTCGTGCAGGGCTTCGAAGACCATGTCCTCGTCGAGGCTGGTTTCGAAGTCGGGTGGCAGGCCAAGCTCCAGGGCGAAGAGGCGGGCCAGCTGGTTGAGCAGGCTGTCGATGGTGCGGATGTTGAGCGTCTGCAGGTGGCGCAGGGTGCGCTCCAGCCAGGAGCGGGCCACGATGCGCGCGTCGGATGCCTTGAAATCGGGATCGGGCTGCCCCAAGGCCAGGGTCTTGAGCGCGGCGAGTACGCGCTCCTTCATCTCGGCGGCGGCCTTGTTGGTGAAGGTGATGGCCAGGATGCTCTCCGGCCCGTAGCCCTGGCCCGGAACCGGGCCGCAGGAGGGCGCGGAGCCGCCTGAAGCCATGAGCAGGCTCAAAAAACGCCTGGTGAGGCGGTATGTCTTGCCGGAACCGGCGGATGCGTGCAATTGTTCGATCATGTGTGCATTGAGCCTTTGCGCCCGGGAGCTTGTAATCCGTTCGGGCCGGATGGGCAATCGCCAGGCGGTGTTCCTTTTTGTAAATCCGGTATTACATTTTTGAGGTATGATCCCCGGAAACGCTTGAAAACATGAAGCGGCATGTATCTTGCTTAATGTGTTGCATTCGACGAAAGGAGGCGGACCATGAAAGATTCTCCCCATGCCCCGCATTCCGCGAGGCCCGAACTGTCGATCCGCATCGCCACGAGCCTCGGGCTTGCGGGCGGAACCCTCAACGAAGTCGATATCGACGACCTCTCCGTTTCCGACACCGTGATGGAGACACTTGAGGACATCAGCGCGAACATCATCAGCAAGAACCCGGAGGCCGAAGCTGGCCTGAAGGCCTACTGGATCGAGAAGTCCGATGAGCTCGTGCTCTGCGCCGCCTCCGAGGGCAACCTGCACCTGGTGCGAGTCCCGGGCAGCCACTGGGCTGTGAAGCCGCACACCTATCACTAGCTTGTCATAGACCGTGAAAAAACCGCAGCCGGATGCCTCCGGCTGCGGTTTTCGCTTTCAAAGGCCGGACTCACCTGTTCTGCTGCTTACCCAGGAAGCCTCCCACAGCGTCCAAAGCTCCCTTTCCCACGTTTCCGGGCGACTTGAGCACCTCCTTGGGCGCGTTGATGACGGAATCCACCATGCCCTTGGTCAGGGAACCCTTGTCCAGCGAGACGGAAGGGTCGTCCGCCTTGCCTGTGAGATGGATCGGGATGGAGGGCAACTTCAGGAAGCTGGCCAAGAGGTGCATGTCCAGGGTTTGGCTGACCAGATTCACCCAACCCTGGCCCGTGATCCTGTGCGGCGACATGACAACCAGCAGGTCGGAGGTGTTGGCCACTCCCCCGCTGATGGCCGCGCTGGCGGAGACCCGCTCGAAGGACGTGCGTGCCTGGGGCTTGGCCCGCCCCGTCCCGCTCTCGAGCGCGCCGGGCGAGACCTCCAGCCCGAGCAGCGCGCCGTCTCGCACAAAGAAGGCTGCCTTGCCGCCAAGCGTCGCCAGCGCCTTGGCCGGGTCCAGGCCCGTGGCGGTCAGCGACGCGCTGGCCGTGGCGCGGCCGGCGACTCGGGCGTTGCCGGTGGCGTCGCGCAGCAGGGGCTCCAACTGCACGCCGTCCACCGTCGCCGTAACGGCCAGCGGCGCGTTCTGCCCCTTGCGCAGGTCCGCCCGGAGGACGGCCTTGACCAGCCCTTCGTAAAGCGCGACTTGCAAATGATCGGCCGTGAACACGCCCTCCCGGAGGGCGGCCTTGGCGGTGATGGACCCCATGTGCAGCTTGGATGCGACAAGGGAGCCAAGCTCCAGGTCCGCCTCAATGTCCAGGGGCAGGGCGGAGGGATCAGAAGCGGCGGGTTCCTTCTTGCCCTTTGCGGGCTCCTTCCCGGCCTTGGGCTGGTAATTGTCCAGGTTCAGGGCGTTGGCCTTCAGGGCCACCGCCAGCCTGGGGCGGCTCTGCCCTGCGGCGGGCGAGTAGTCCGCCGCCAGGCTCAGCTTCGTGGAGTCGAACTCCAGCCCCTTGGAACGAAGGGATGCCGCTCCGCCTTTGGCTTTCAGCGAGAATTCCCCCTGCAGCGCTCCGAACGTCCCCTGTCCGGCGGTTTCGGGAAGGTTCACGCCCAGCGCGGCCAGCACGGCGCGAGGGTTTGTCCTGGGCAGTGAAAACTCGGCCTCCGTCGACGGAGAGGCGGTCAGTCCCGCCACGCGCGTCCAGCCCGTGAGCGTCATGCCGTTTGAGGCAACCGTGAGGTTCTTGACCTCCAGGGTGTCGGCGTTCTGGTCCAGCAGGAAATTGAGGCCCAGGCTGAGCGGGGTCTGCCCGAACCCCTTGAGCGACGTGTTCAGGCCGTCGCCGCGCATGGTGCCCGCGTTGCCGTCGAAGGCCAGGGAGCCGCCGCTGACCGATTCGAGTGACTCCACGGGCAGGGCCGCGCCCTTCGCGCCGATCTTGAGCGATATCTTGTCGAAGGAGTAGCGCATGGCCTCGGGCACGGCCATGGCCTTGCCCTCCAACTGGAGATGTCCGGCCAGCTCAGGCGACGAGGCGGAGTAGTCCAGGGCCAGGGACACGTCGAAGGGCTGGCCGCGCTTCACGGCGCCCGCGTGGAGGGACAACCCGGAGATCCCAGCCTTGAAGCCGCTGCGTTGGTCCTGATAGGCCACGCTCGCCCCGGTGATGTCGAGGCCCGCGATTTCGTAATCGATGCGGAACGTCGTGTCGTCCTCGGTAGTCACCACCACGGTGCGGCCCTCCACCTTGACGTCCTTGATCTTGAGCTTGGGCAGGTTGAGCTTGCCGGATGCGTCGCGCACGAGGTTCAACTCCAGGCCCTCGAAGGTCAGCTTGCCGGTCTCCACGCGGCCGGTCATCAGGGGAAGCAGGCGCAGGCTCACGTCAGCGCGGTCGAAACTGACCAAGGGCGGAACGTCGCCACCGGCGGGGGAGGCCACCTTGACGGAGCGCAACTCGATGCCGACCCGGGGAAACCAACGCAGGCTCACCGGCCCGTGGAAGGAGACATCCAGTCCGGTGGTGTCCTTGATGAGCAGGGCGACGCGCCCGGTGATGGCGCTCTTGTCCAGGCTGAGCATGGCCCCGACCAGCAGGGTCGCCGCCAGCACGGCGCAACCCATGACTTTGATGAGGATGTTGGTTGTGCGCGTCATCTCATGCTCCTTGGAAAGAGTCTGAATGTTCTATAAGCTCAGGCTGTGGACATGACAAAGGAAAAAGCCTTTACCCTTGGGGCCGAAGCCGGCGGCGAGAGGCTGGATGCCGTGCTCGCCTCGCTGCTGGGGCTGGGTCTGCGCGGGGCCAAGCGCCTTGCCGGCGAGGGCCGCGCCCTGGTGGACGGCGTGCCCAGGCCCCCCGCCTACAAGGTGCGGCCCGGCCAGACCGTGGCCCTGATCGAGGCACCCAGGCCGCAGGGGGAGCCCTCCGTCCGGTTGCTGGCTCGCGGCGGCGGCTTCGCGGCTCTTCAGAAGCCCGCTGGGCTGCACACGGCCGCGCTCAAGGGCGGCGGCGGGGACAGCGTGGAGGCCGCATTGGGAGAGCTGTTCCCCGGCGAGGGGGCCGTGCTGGTCAACCGCCTGGACAGGGATACCTCAGGTATCGTGCTGGCCGCGCTCGACCGGGACGCTGCCGCGCGCTACAAGATTCTGGAAGACACCGGGCAGGTGGACAAGCGCTACCTGGCCGTGGTGCTCGGCAGCCTGGATGCCCCTCTGCTGCTGCGCCGCGAGGTCGACATGGCGCGCCGGGCCAGGGTGAAGGTGCTGCCGGGCGACAGCCCCGACCCGCTGCGCGCCACCGGGGTCCGGCCCTTGGCCGAAGGGGAGGGCGTCACGCTGGTCGAGGCGCGCATCGCCAAGGGGGCGCGCCATCAGATCAGGGCGCACCTGGCCGCGGCAGGGCACCCCATTGCCGGGGACGCCCTCTACGGCGACCCCGGCGCGGCGGCGGTCCATGGGCTGCGCCTGCACCACTGGCGCGTGAGCCTTCCGGGACTGTGCGCGGCCTGCGCCCCAGGCTGGGCCGAATTTCAAGACGTCATCCAACGCGTGATGGAGGAGAACCCATGCGCCTGATCCTCGTGGCCGCGCTTGCGCTGGCCCTCACCGGCTGTTCCATGTTCGGAGGGGGCAAACCCCAACAAATGACCAAGCAGGACCGCGTGCTGGAGTTCCTGGACGCTGGCAAGCCCAAGGCCGCCCTTGTTGCGGCGGACGAACTTGTGGCCGAGGCTCCGGACGACTACCGCAGCTACCTGACCCGCAACACCGTGTATCTGGTGCTCAAGGAATTCGCCGCCGCCAGGGCGGACAACGAAAAGGCCCAACAGGTGTTCGAGGCCAACCAGAACCGCTACCCCCAGAAGGAGCGGGCCTACAGGCAAGCCAAGATCCAGGAGAGCTTCGCCCTGACCGCCCTGCTGGCTTCCCGCCGGGCCGCCGATCCCGCCGAGCGCAAGCGCCTGGAGGACGAGTTCGAGGCGCGTTCCGCCAAGGTCAAGGAGCTGGACCAGGAGACCTGGACCAACCTCCGAGGCATTGCCGGACAGCCCGTCGAGCAGAAATAGCCGAAAGTGGGGCGGCCCTGCCATCCCGGGCTTGTGCTCCGGCGGCGAAGTGGGCTAAGTGGTTGTCTCATCGGAAACTCAAGCAGATGGGATTTTGTACGCAATGGCCCAGACACCCCCCACGCAGCGCCCATTCGCCCCTTCCGGCGAGCATGTGGCCCGACAGGTGCGGCTGCCCTTGGGCAAATCCTTCGAGATCAGCGTCAAGAGCCTGAAAGTGCGCTTCTCCCGCTCGCTGATCACGGTGATGAGCCTCGTGCTGGCCGTTGCCTTCCTGGGCTTCACGCTCATCGGGCACGACGTCGCCATGGGCCTGCTGGCCTCGGGCAGCGCCAGCCTGCAGTCCGAACTGGTCAAGGCCGGATTCGACCTGGCCCCGGGGCGCTACCCCGGTACCTACGAGGTGGCGGCAAGCGCCAAGGACCGCTGGATCGTCATCCTCTCCCTGCTGGTATGCGCTGTGGGCATCGTCAACGCCCAGCTCATGGCCGTGACCGAACGCTTCCGCGAAATCGGCACCATGAAGTGCCTGGGCGCGCTGGACAGCTTCGTGCTGCGCCTGTTCCTGCTGGAGGCCGGGATGCAGGGCCTGGCGGGTTCGCTCATCGGCGCGCTCGTGGGCGGGCTGGCGGGCGTGCTCATAGGCATGGCCCGGTTCGGCTTCGCCGCCCTGAAATACCTGCCCGCCGCCGATGCCCTGGCCAGCATGGGCATCGCCGTGGGAGTCGGCTTCCTGCTCAGCCTTGTCGGCGTGTCCTACCCGGCGCTGGTGGCTTCCCGCATGCCCCCGGTGGTGGCCATGCGGGCCGAGGAATAGTCATGTCCCAGATGAACAACATCGTGCGTGTCTCAGGCGTCACCAAAACTTTCGACCTGGGCAGGATCACCGTGCAGGCCCTCAAGGGCGTGGACCTGGGCATCCATTCAGGCGAGTACCTCTCCATCATGGGGCCGTCCGGTTCCGGCAAGTCCACGCTGTTCAACATGATCGGCGGGCTGGACAAGCCCACCTCCGGCAAGGTGTTCATCGACGAGGTGGACATCGCCCAGTTGGACGCCTACGAGCTGGCCTGGTTGCGCAACCGCAAGATCGGCTACATCTTCCAGACCTTCAACCTCATCCAGGTCATGACCGCCCTGGAGAACGTGACCCTGCCCATGACCTTCGCGGGCGTGCCCGACGACGAGGCCGCCGAGAAGGGGCTCACGCTGCTCGGCCTGGTCGGCCTGCGCGAGCGCCACGCCCACAAGCCCATGGAGCTTTCCGGCGGCCAGCAGCAGCGCGTGGCAATCGCCCGTTCCCTTGCCAACGACCCGGCCATCCTCCTTGCCGACGAACCCACCGGCAACCTGGACCTCTCCACCGGCGAGGAGATCATCGCCCTGCTCAAGAGCCTGTCCAGCGAGCGCGGCGTGACCATCATCTCCGCCACCCACGACTACAAGATGCTCAACGTCTCCGACCGGGTGGTCTGGATCCGCGACGGCCGGATCGACAAGATCGAGGAGCGCGACCAGCTCAAGATCACCCTGGGCGGCATCGGGGCCAAGGAATACTAGATGCGGCGGACGGCAGCGACAGTCCTGCTTTTCCTGGCCGCGCTGGCGTTGGCCGCGGTTCCCTGCTGGGCAAAGAAGCAGGCCGCCCCCCAGGCGGACGCCCATCGGGTGGATGCGGGGCTGCTGGCGGCGTTCGACGCCGACCCCGTGGCCGCGCTGGCCTCCCTGGGCGACAGGAGCAGCGGCACCCCGGGGGCCGCCAAAGCCGCCGACGTGATCCAGGCCTGGTTCGAGGGCCTTGGCGCTGGCAAGGCGGGGCGGCAATCCTTCCAGATGCCCGTCAAGGAGAACGGCCCGGCCGTGCTGCGGGTGGCCGGGCGCAGCGTGAGCGTCCAGCCCACTGATCTGAACGCCCTCTCCACGGAGGCCGCCCAGGACATCACCGGCCCGCTCATCGACGGCGGGGCGGGCGAACTGGCTGACTTCAACGGCAAGGACGTGGCCGGGGCCATCGTGCTCATGCGCCTGGATTCCGGTAAGAACTGGACCAACGCGGCCCTGCTCGGCGCGCGCGCCGTCGTCTACGTGGACAGGCCCATGGAGGACGGCAAGCCCGCCTCCAAGGTGTTCTACCGGGACAAGACCGAACTCACCCCCGTCCAGTTCCCACGCTACTGGATCGAAGGCGGACAGGCTGAGCGCGAACTGGCCGGAACCCTGGGCCAGACAGCCACGCTCTCCTGCAAGTCCATGTGGCGCCAGGCCCTGCACGACAACATCTACCTCTACATTGAAGGCTCCGACCCGGCCCTGGCCCGGCAGGTGGTGGCCTTCGAGGCATTCTACGACACCCGCGCCTACGTGTCCGGCCGCGCACCGGGCGCTGACGAAGCCGGTTCCCTGACCGCGCTGGCCCATCTGGCGCGCGGCTTCGCCCAGAACAAGCCCAAGCGCGGCGTGCTGCTGGTGGCGACCTCCGGGCACGCCCAGTCCCTGGCGGGGTGGCGCGAGTTCCTGGCGGCCTTCAAGGTCAAGGGCAAGGAGCTGCGCACCCAGCGCAAGGAGCTGGCCGAGAAGCAGGACAACGCCGCCCAGGTGCTGGCCCTGCTGGAAAAGGGCGGCGCTCCCCTTGGCGACCCCCTGCTGGCCCCGGGCCTTGAAGTGGCCCTCAAGGACGAGGTGGACCGCGTCTCCACGCGGCTCATGCGCCTGCGCCTGGAGGGCCGCGCCGAGACGCAGCAGGAGGTGGCCGAATATTCCGACCGCCGCCAGAAGCTGCGAACCCTCAGCTGGCGCGGGGGGTTCACCGGCCTGAACGCCGAGGAGTCGGCCCTGCTCGAGGGGCTGCTGCCCACGGTGCGCGAGCGCTACAAGGACATCCAGGCCGACGCCGCCCGGCAGCTGGCCGAGGTGGAGTCCAGCCGGACACTGCGCCAGATGCTGGGCGACGGCGAGATCGTTTCCGCCGTGTCGCTGCACATCTCCAGCCACGGCGACGGCATCGGGGCCGTGAACGACGGCTGGCTCTACGCCCTCAAGCCCGAGATCAACCGGGTGCAGTCCTATTCGGGCCTCTCCGGCTTTCTCACGGATGCGGCCGCGAAGCTCGGCTATCCCAAGAGCGACCTGCGCTTCGTCAACGGCCTGCGCGCCGACCGCGTGCGCCCCTGGCGCAGCTATTTCGTGGACGCGCCCCAGCTCGGCGGCGAGGTGAGCGCCATGGCCGGGCTGCTGGGGCTGACCCTGGCCACTGTCAACGACGGCAGGTTCCTCTGGGGCACCCCGCACGACGTGCCGGCCGCCGTGGACCGCGATAACCTGCTCCGCCAGTGCGAGATGGTGGCCGGCCTGGCCGGGGCTCTGGCCAACGGCGGCTGGGAGCCGCCCTCAACCATGCCGCGCAACGGCTTCGCCACGATCAACGGCCGCGCCCGCTTCATCCGCCAGGGCGAGCTCTTCCCGGACAGGCCCGCGCCCGGGGCCGTGTTCCTGGTCTTCCAGGGCGAATCCCGCTTCATGGCCGCCGCCGGGGCCGACGGCTCCTTCAGGGTGGCCGGGCTGGCCGACGGCAAGCACGTGCTGGACAAGGCAGTGGTGGAGGGCTTCCGCTTCTCGCAGGAGACGGGCGAGGCCGAGTGGGCCATCGACAAGAAGCAGACCGTCAAGGACAACTACCGCGTGCGCCTGCGCCGCCTGGTGAACGAGACCGACCTGACCATGTTCGCCTGCCGCCAGAGCACGGGCTTTTCCGCCTTCGACCCGCGCACCTTCCGCTACTTCACCAAGGTGGAGCTGCTGGACGCCCGCCGCGAGGCCGAACCCATGCACTACTGGTTCTCTCGGCTGGATACGCTCAGCTCCACATGCTTCAGCCTGTTCATGGAGCCGGGCAGCCGCTACAAGCTCATTCTCTCCGACTCGGTGCTTGCCAGGAAGATGCTCCTGCTGGACTCCACGCCGGAGAATCCCACCGGCTCTGGCTATACCGTGGACAACTGGCCCCTCCTCTCCTGGACGGAGCTGAGGGCCGCGCGCGACATGTGGAACCTGCTGGAGCCACGCATCGCCAACCTGGAGACCCACGGCATCTTCAACGAGCGCATCCGCGAGATGCGGAGCAAGGGTCGCGGCGAGTTGGACAAGGCCGAATCGCTGCGCGCCGCCAAACGCTACGACGAGGCCATGACCCAGGCCCGTTCCTCCTGGGCCTACGCCACCCGCGTCTACAACGACGTGGAGAAGACCCAGAAGGACGTGCTCATCGGCGTGCTGTTCTACATCGCGCTGTTCATTCCCTTCGCCTACTGCATGGAGCGCCTGGTCTTCGCCTTCACGGACATCCACAAGCGCCTCCTGGGCTTCCTGGGCATCCTGACCACGGTCATCGCCGTTATCTACAACGTGCACCCGGCCTTCAAGCTGACCTACAGCCCCATGGTCGTCATAATGGCCTTCTTCATCATCGGGCTGGCCTTGCTTGTGGGGTTCATCATCGTGATGCGCTTCGAGCAGGAGATGGAGGAGCTGCAGCGGCGCTCCAAGCACGTCAAAGCCTCTGAGATAGGCAAGCTCAAGGCCTTCGCGGCCTCTTTCGCCATCGGCGTCACCAACCTGCGCCGCCGCAAGATCCGCACCTCGCTGACCTGCGCCACACTGGTGATCCTCACCTTCACGGTGATGAGCTTCACCTCCGTGCGCAGCGCCCGCACGGACCACGCGGTGCGTTTCTCCGATTCGAGCAGCTACCAGGGCGTGATGCTCAAGAACCTGGGCTGGAAGTCCATCCCCGTGGAGGCCGAGAACGTGCTCTCGGACCAGGCGGGGCAGGGCAGGGCGGCCCCGCGCGCGGTGATCGAATCGCGCGACAGGGTCAGCGCCTTCGTCACCCAGGTCAGCGGCCCCAAGCGGCACGAAACCGTTCAGGGCGTGCTGGGCCTCTCCTACGCGGAGCCCGCGGTTTCCAAGATGGACCGCATCCTCACCGAAGGCCGCTGGTTCAAGGAGAACGAGCGCGAGGCGGTGCTGCTGCCGGACGGCCTGGCGGCGCGCATCGGCGCGGCCCCCGGCTCCGTGGTGACGCTGTGGGGCAGGCCCTTCGAGGTGGCGGGCATATTCTCCGGCAAGGAGCTTGAGCGCATAACCGACCTGGACGGCGAGCCCCTGACCCCTGTGGTCTACCCCAGCGAGACCGCCGTGGAGGTCACGGAGAGCGAGAAGGACGCCATCGACTCCGGCGAGGACATCGTGACCTACCAGGGTCGCTACCAGCATGTGCCCGGAGAGCAGTTGGTCATCCTGCCCTACGAGACGGCCATGGGCATGGGCGGGCAGCTCAAGAGCCTGGCCCTGCAGGACGGCGCGGCGAGCGATCTGGCCGGAACCCTGGCCGACCGCTTCGGTCTGACCATCTACGCCGGGCTCCCGGCCGGCACCTTCGTTTTCCAGTCCTCCGACACGATCAACTACGCGGGCGTGCCCAACATCGTCATCCCCCTGGCCATCGCCATGCTCATCGTGCTCAACACCATGATCGGGGCCGTGTTCGAGCGCAAACGCGAGATCGCCGTGTACACCGCCGTGGGCCTGGCCCCCACGCATGTCTCCTTCCTGTTCATCGCCGAGGCGCTGGCCTTCGCGGTGCTCTCCTCGGTGATGGGCTACCTGCTGGCCCAGGTGGCGGCGGAGTTCCTTTCCGGCACGTTCCTCTGGAAGGGCATGACCGCCAACTACAGCTCGCTCTCGGGCGTGGCCGCGCTGGGCCTTGTGATCCTGGTGGTGCTGCTCTCGGTGGTCTACCCCTCGCGGGTGGCGGCCAACATCGCCATACCGGACGTGAACCGCTCCTGGACGCTGCCAGAGCCCAAGGGCAACACCATCCAGGCCGTGCTGCCATTCCTGATGCACATTCGAGAGCAGGACTGCGCGGGCGGCTTCCTGCTGGAATACTACAAGGCCCACCAGGACGTGTCCCACGGGCTGTTCTCCACGGGCGAGGTCACGCAGGACTTCGTCTGCCCCTGGAACGAACCGGACAAGGGGCCGCACCCCAAGGAAGTCCACGGCGAGTTCTGCACCCTGGAGTCCTGCCTGCGCATCCAGGCCCGTGTCTGGCTCGCGCCGTTCGATTTCGGCATCAACCAGCGGGTGATGATCTCCTTCACGCCCGCCATGTGGCATCCGGGCTATCTGGAGATCGAGGTGACGCTCACCCGCGAGGCGGGTGAGGCCGGTATGTGGAAACGGCTCAACAAGGGCTTCCTGGACGACCTGCGCAAGCAGATGCTCGTCTGGCGCTCCCTGGACCAGGAACGGCGCGACTCCTACGGGGCCAGCGTGGACACGAGCACCAAGAACCCACCGGACACACGGGAATAGCCGGACATGAAATCAAGCAGCATCCGTTTGCGCGCCGTGGCCGCGGGCCTTTTGTCCGGGGTCCTGTTGTGCCTGGCCACACCTTACAACAACATGTACTTGGCGGCCACGCCCCTGGGCGGCGGCCACTTCCCGCTGGCCCCCTTCGTCCTGCTGGTGTGCATGACCGTGTTCGTGGCCTCGCTGGCGCGCCTGACCCGCAGCAAGCCCCTGTTCACCGGGGCGGAGCTGCTTACCGCCTGGATGCTCTGCGTGGTGGTCTCCGGCGTTGCCTACACCGGGCTCATGCGCACGTTCCTGATCAACATCACCGCACTGGAGCATTTCGCCAGCCCGGGCAACCGTTGGGCTGAAACCCTCGCCCCGCTCATGCCCCAGGCCTGGGCAGTGGGCGACACCGCCGCCGTGGAACTGCTGTACAACGGCCTGCCCGGGGGCAGGGGGCTTGGCTGGCTTCAGGTGCTCGAAGCCGTGCCCTGGAAGGCCTGGACCGCGCCCCTGGCGGCCTGGGGCAGCTTCATCGCCCTGTGCGTGCTGGTGATGGTCTGCACGGTGAACATCTTCAGCCGCCAGTGGATAGTCAACGAGCGCATGAACTTTCCGCTGCTGCGCCTGCCCTACCTCATGGAGGAATCCTTCCAGGAGGGCAGGGTGGGGCGCTTCTTCTCGGACCGCTTCCTGCTGCTTGGCGTGGCCATCCCTGTGCTATTGCACACCCTCAACGGGCTCTCCCTCTACCTGCCCACCGTGCCGCAGGTGCCCACGGTGCTGCTGGCCGGGCCGTACTTCGCCAAGACGGGCCTGTTCTCCGGGTTCGCCAAGCTCAAACTCTATTTCATCCCGGCCTACATCGGCTTCGCCTTCCTGACTTCGCGCCAGATATCGCTGAGTTTCTGGATGTTCTTCATCATGGGCGGGCTGCTCACCGGCGCCCTCTCCATGGTGGGGCTGCAGGTGCCCCAGTCCGCGCTGGGCGTCACCTTCGGGCCCACGCTGACCCTGCCCGAGGAGACCCAGATGATCGGGGCCTACGGGGTGTTCTTCCTGTTCATCGTCTGGCTGGCCAGGCACCACCTGCTGGAGGTGCTGCGCGACGCCTTCGGCAGGGGCTCCAGCCAGCCCAAGGAGTCCGAATGGATTTCGGCCCGGACCTCCTTCTGGGGCTTCGCCCTGGGCGGGGCGGGGCTTACTGCCTGGTGCGCCTGGTTCGGCATGCCCCTGGCCCAAACGGTGATCCTGCTGGGCATCTTCCTGGTGGTGCTCGTGGTGGCCACCCGGGTCATCTGCCAGGGCGGCCTGGCCTATTTCACCCTCACCGCCGCGCCACTGGACGGCCTTCTGGCCGTGTTCGGCTCAGGATTCTTGGGAGGGGCGAGCCTGCTCATGGCCGCGGTGATCCAGAAGGTCCAGTTCCTTGACCTGCGCGAATCCCTGATGCCCTCGCTGGTGCACGCCTCCAAGGTGGGAGAGAACATCACGCGCAAGCGGCTCTACTTCCTGGGCATCTGCGTCGTTCTCGGCGTCGGCATAGTGGCCGCGTTCGTTGCCATGCTGGTGCTTTGCCACAAGGTGGGCATGCGCGACATGCAGGTTGAGTGGGAGACCGCCTCCGTGCTGCGCGTCTACGAGGACGTGCAGAAACTCCTGGAGGCCCCCGCTGGCCGCAACAACTGGATTCTGGCCTTCGCCGCCGTGGGCGCGGCCGTTATGCTGGGCCTGGTGCTCTGCTTCCAGCGCTTCTACTGGTGGCCGCTGCACCCGGTGGGCTACCTGACCATGTACAGCTCCTCCATGCGCATACTATGGTTCAGCTTTTTCCTGGGCTGGCTGTGCAACCAGGTGACGCTGCGCTACGGCGGGGTGGAGCTTTTCAATCGGGTGCGCATGTTCTTCATCGGCCTCATCCTGGGCGACTTCCTCATGGGCGGCGTGTTCGCAGGGGTGGGACTGTGGATGGGGCAGAGCTACCAGGTGCTGCCGTCATGACGGGGTCAGGCAATGTATGACGACAAAGAACTGAAAGAATACCGCGATCTTCTGGAAACCCCCAGTCACTTCGAGGAGGGGTTCAACTGGAAGACCATCGCGGGCGCCATCTTCATCGGCTTCCTCATGATGCCGGGGTCCATGTACCTGAACCTCGTGATCGGGGCGGGCATCGGCCCGGCCGCGCGCTGGGTGACGATCATCCTTTTCGCCGAGGTGGCCAAGCGCGCCTACTCCGACCTCAAGCAGCAGGAGGTCTTCCTGCTGTACTACATGGCCGGCGCGGCCATGCACTCGCCTTTCCAGGGACTGCTCTGGAGTCAATACCTGGTGCAGTCCGACGCGGCCAAGATGCTGGGGCTGACCGAGTTCATCCCGTCCTGGGTGGCGCCGGGCCTCGGCTCGGATTCGCTCTCCGCCCGAACGTTCTTCCACAAGGACTGGCTCATGCCGGTCCTGCTGCTGATCGGCTCCCAGCTGGTGCAGCGGGTGGACCACTTCGGCCTTGGCTACGCCCTGTACCGCATCACTTCCGACGTGGAGAAGCTGCCCTTCCCCATGGCCCCGGTGGGTGCGCTCGGCACCATGGCGCTGGCCGAGACCACCGAGGAGCGAAAGACCGGCTGGAAGTGGAGGGTGTTCTCCATCGGCGGGGTGATCGGCATCCTCTTCGGCGGGATATACGTGCTTTTCCCGGTGCTCTCGGGCCTGATCTTCACGGAGCCGGTGCGCCTGATACCCATCCCCTGGATCGATCTGACGCGCCACACCGAGGACGTGATGCCCGCCGTGGCCACAGGCCTCCAACTGGACCTGGGCCTGGTGTTCACGGGCATGGTCCTGCCGTTCTGGGCCGTCATCGGCGGGCTCATCGGCCAGATCATCACCTTCGTGGCCAACCCCATCCTTTATGAGCACGGCATCCTGCACCGCTGGCACAAGGGCATGGGCACCGTGGACACGGTGTTCGCCAACAACTTCGACTTCTACCTGAGCTTCGGCCTGGGTCTGGGCCTGGCCATCGGCGTCATTGGCGTGTGGCAGGTGGTCAAGAGCTTCCGCAAGGGGCCCGGCGGCGTAAACTACCGGGACGTATTCAAGAGCCACCCCGGGCGCGGCGACATCAACTTCTGGGTCTCCATAGCCATCTACCTGGCCTCCACGGCCGCGTACGTGCTCCTGTGCCTCCTGCTCGTGCCGGACTTCCCCTGGATCTTCTTCGTGCTCTACGGTTTCATCTACACCCCGGTGATCTCCTACATCACGGCCCGCATGGAGGGCATAGCCGGCCAGTTCGTGAGCCTGCCCCTGGTGCGGGAGGCCAGCTTCATAGCGGGGGCCAAGTTCTTCGGCTACCACGGCATCGAGATCTGGTACGCCCCCATACCCATCCACAACTACGGCAAGGCCACCGTGGACTTCCGCGAGATCGAGCTCACCGGCACCAGCCTGCGCGGCATCATCAAGGCGGAGATCGTGGTCTTCCCCGTGGTCATGATCGCCAGCCTGCTGTTCTCGCAGTTTATCTGGCAGCTGGCCCCCATCCCCTCGGCCAGCTACCCCTACGCCCAGGAGCTGTGGCATCTGCAGGCCCTCAATAGCCTGCTCATGCAGACCGCCACCCTGGAGGGCAACTCCCTGTTCTTCCAGGCGCTCAACGGCGGCTACCTGGGGGCGGGGCTTGGCCTGGGGCTTGTGACCTACGCCGTGCTGAACCTGTTCGGGCTGCCCGTGCTGCTGGTGTACGGCGTGGTGCGCGGCCTGGGGCAGCACATTCCCCACGGCCTCATCCTGGAGGTGATCGGAGCCTTCCTGGGCCGGTACTACTTCCACAAGAAATACGGCAAGATGTGGCGTCAGTACGCCCCGGTGCTCCTGGCGGGCTTCTCCTGCGGCATGGGCCTTACGGGCATGTTCGCCATGGGCTGCACGCTGATCCTCAAGAGCCTGGGCAAGATGGCCTATTGACGGCTTGACCGGCCGCCGGGGTTCGTCTAAAAAGTTCTGTTCGTTTCGCTGGGGGTGAGATTTTGGTTCCGCCCCTTGACGAATCATCCCGGCTGCTTATTTCCTGAAATCGGGCCGGTGCAACCAGCGCCGGCAGCTCATACGAGGGACCATATGGCTCGCATCACTGTTGAAGACTGCCTGGAAAAGATCAACAACCGCTTCATGATCGTGCAGATGGCCATCAAGCGCGTCAAGCAGTACCGCGAAGGCTACGACCCCCTGGTCGAATGCAACAACAAGGAAATCGTCACCTCGCTGCGCGAGATCGCCGGCGAGAAAGTGCTCCCGGCCGAGTCCATCGAGGAGGCCGGGATCTACGTTCCCGAGCAGAAGCAGTAAAAGGTCATGTCCAAGGCTGATTATTACGACGTTCTGGGTGTCTCCCGGGAAGCGACCGAGGATGAGATAAAGAAAGCCTACCGCCAGTTGGCTTTCAAATACCATCCCGACCGCAATCCTGGCGATCCCGAGTCTGAAGCGAAGTTCAAGGAAGCGGCCGAGGCCTACGAAGTGCTGCGCGACCCGCAAAAGCGCGCCCGCTTCGACCGTTTCGGCCATCAGGGCCTGGGTGACACCGGGTTCGGCGGCTTCTCCAACGCCGAGGACATCTTCAGCACTTTCTCGGACATCTTCGGGGAATTCTTCGGCTTCGCTGGCGCCGGCGCGCGCGGTCGCGGCCCCAGGCCCCAGCCCGGCAGCGACCTGCGCTACGACCTGCGTGTCTCCTTCCGGGACGCGGCCAAGGGGACCGAAGTCAACCTCAAGATTCCCAAGCACGTCCCCTGTCCGGATTGCGAAGGCACCGGCGCCGCTCCCGGCACCAAGCCGGAAACCTGCCGCCAGTGCGGGGGCATGGGGCAGGTGCACCAGTCCCAGGGCTTCTTCCGCATCGCTGTGGCCTGCCCGGTCTGCCGGGGCGAGGGCACGGTCGTCGCCAGCCCCTGCCCGCGCTGCAAGGGCAGGGCGCTCCTGCAGGACGTGCGCGAACTCAAGGTGCGCATCCCCGCCGGGGTGGACGACGGATCGCGCCTGAGGCTGCGCGGCGAGGGCGAGCCCGGCATGCACGGCGGCCCCCCGGGCGACCTCTACGTGGTCGTCTACGTGGAAGAGGACAAGACCTTCCGCCGCCAAGGCCAGGATCTCGTCGTTACGCTGGATATAGGCATGGTTCAGGCCTCCTTGGGCGACAAGATCAAGGTGCCCACGCTCGAAGGCGAGGAAACCATGGACATCCCCAAGGGCACCCAGTCCGGCGAGGTGTTCTCCCTTCGCGGCATGGGCCTGCCGCACCCCGGGCGCAATCAGCGCGGCGACCTCCTGGTGGAGGTGATCGTGCATACGCCCAAGAACCTCTCCAAGAAGCAGGAAGAGCTGCTGCGCGAGTTCCTGGAACTGGAGAACGGCAAACCCCTGAACAAAGTCAAGGATTTCTTCAAGAAAGCCAAAGACAAGGCCATGGGTTCCTGATGGGCGGTCCGGACGGCTTCACCCATCTGGACGAAAAGGGCCAGGCCCGCATGGTGGACGTGGGCGGCAAGGCCGTCACCGCCCGCGTGGCCGTGGCTGAAGCCGTGGTGCGTCTCTCCCCTGAAACCTTCGCCCGGCTGACCAGCAGGGACATTCCCAAAGGCGACGCCTTGGCCACTGCCAGGATCGCCGGGATCCTCGCCGCCAAGAACACCGCAAGCCTCATCCCGTTGTGCCACCCGTTGGGGCTGGACTCCGTCGATGTGCGCTTCCATCTGGACGACACCCGTCACGTCGTGCGTGTGGAGGCCGAAGCCCGGGTTACCGCCCGCACCGGGGTCGAGATGGAGGCTATGACGGCCGCCAGCGTCGCGGCCCTTACCATCTACGACATGTGCAAGGCGGTTCAGAAGGATATCGTCATCGATTCCGTCCGGCTGCTCTACAAGTCCGGCGGCAAGAGCGGTGAGTTCCGCGCTTCTGCCGGGGCGGAGACAGCCACCCCCTGAACCTCATCGACGTTCCCCCGCGGAATTTTCGCGGAGGAGATTGTGGACGCTCCATAAGCCGCAGGCACATGCCCGCGGCTTTTTTCATTTTCAAGCTGTATTTCACACCGTTTCGGTATGAAAAGTGGAAGTTCTTTCCTTTTCTGTTCAATTATTTTATGAGCCAAACAAAGCAGAGAGTGGCAGCCGCTCCCCTTGGGCACGATTGACAGATTCTTGATTGTCTGGTCGTATCTAGCTGAAAGAGCATGCTTTTTGGGGTTGTTAGCCTGCGTCCTGACCGCTCCTCCATCGCCTCCATCCATCCGGTTCCAATTCGCTTGGCATCCTGGTTGCCGAGTGATTGCGAATATTGTGAGAAGTCCTTTGTTGCTGTGACATTTCTAAGGAGGAAGGTTCATGAAACGTCTTGGGCTATTGGGTCTGTGTTTCGCGCTTCTGCTCGGGCTTGCGAGCCAGAGCGAGGCTGCCACGGAAGTGAGGATGGTGGGCGACGCCCGTGTGCATGCCAACGTCTGGTCGCACATCGATTACACCGGCTGGAACGCCAACGGCACCCGGACCGGCGACCCCACCACAATCTGGGAGCGCTTTCGTCTGCGCACCGACTTCATCGCCAACGAGGGCCTGAAGTTCCGCTTGGGCATCCGCGTCCAGAACAGGATCTGGGGTAACGACACATTCACTGTGGACAACCCGACCACCGCCCTCGACGTGTATCAGTGCTTCCTGCAGTTCAAGTGGCCCGGCACCAACGTTGAGTTCACCGTCGGCCTGCAGGATTTCGACCTGCCCATGTCCAACCCCATGCTGGCTTCCAGCCCCGTGCTCGGCGGCACCCGCGTCGCCGCTGCCGCCGTGGCCATCCCCGTGAACGAGGCCTTCATGGTCAAGGGCGGGTTCGCCAGGCTGCTGGACACCAACAAGGACTTCGACCCCACCACCACGCAGGTTGCCGACGAGTTCGACGCCTACTTCCTGACCTTGCCCATCACCCTGCAGGGCTTCGCCGCTACTCCCTGGGCCATGATCGGCGTGGCCGGCCGCGACGCTGGCTACTTCACCGTCGGCACCGGCTCCATGCGCAATTCGGCCGAGTCCCTGGCCTCGAACCTGTTCTCGGCCGGCATCTATCTGGCCCCCAGGAACTTCAGCAACGTCCAGAATCCTTATTTCTGGGTGGGCACCTCCATGAGCGTTACGGCGCTTGACCCCTTCAAGTTCTACGCCGACGTGATCTACGGTGCGGGCAACGTCAACGATCGCAGCAAGAACCGCCGCAGCGGACTGTTCTTCGACGTGGCCGCCGAATACACCGGTCTGGATGTCGTTACCCCCCAGGTGACCTTCTGGTACGCCACCGGCGAGGACTCTTCCACCACCAACGGTTCCGAGCGTATGCCCTCCATCGTGCAGAACTGGGGCCCAAGCAACTCGTTCCTGTTCGACTGCACCCAGCAGATGGTGAACGGGCACATGGCCCTCAACCCCACCGGTTCCTGGGGCTTCGCCGTCAGCCTGAACAAGGTGAGCTTCATCAAGGACTTCACCCACAGGCTGACCTTCACCTTCGCCCAGGGTACCAACTCCCCGCGCGCTCTGCGCAACGCCAACCTGCTGGCCGGAACCGGCAACTACGTGCAGCTTGGCAGGGACTTGGCCACTACTGAAAATCTCCTCGCTATTAACTTCGATAACGAGTACAAAATCTATGAGAACCTCTCTGCAGTCGTCGAAACCGGCTGGGCTCACGGCAATTTCGACAAGTCCGTGTGGGGCCGCAGGTTTGTGAACGCAGCCAATGGCGGAGACGCCTGGAAGGTCGCCTTCGGTGTGACGTACAGATTCTAAAGGATCTGTCATCTGCGACTAAGGCGGCTAAAGGGTTCACCTTTTAGCCGCCTTTTATTTGTGTTTGGTGTTGGGGGTGGAAAATTAACCCAGTTTCAGTTGACTAAGGCGCAGTAAATAGATATTACTAATAAATAGAAATAAGAAGTTGATCTGGCTCCAAGAAATTGTTTTGTATAACATTCAGGCGGCCAGATCTTGAACCAAAGCGAAGGATATGTCTGGAAGTTCATCAGCCTTGACCGGCAAACCTCTTGATGCTGCCAGTGGTCGGTTTGACTGCGGGGGGTTGGACATGAAAAGTGGTTTGCTTCTTTGTCTCTTGTCTTTAGCGGCTTGGTCCGTCCCGTTACCTGCCGAGGCGGCGGGATTTCCTCTGGTCGAGCGCCTTGAGTGCTCGGGTGAGTCTCTCAGGGGGTGCATGGATAAGCTTGCCACCCAAGCGGGGGTTGTCATTGACCTCCCTTCCGAACTGTCCGGGAACCCGACATATTTCAGGGCTGACAATGTTGCCCTGTCCACCTGTATCGACCGCGCGGTGGTGGCGGCGGGGGGGAGTAATTTCGCTTTACAGGTTGACGAGGGCCAGAAACATGCTACTGTTTTTTTGCTCTCGGACTTCCGCATGGGTGGGGCAGCCAAGAATTCCAATGGCTTTAACGGGTTGACCATCGGACAAGCAGCGGCCGTAAACCCAGTTTCCCTAGGTAGCAACAGGCTCGAAGAGAAGAAAAATGAGGTCAAGTCGGAGACGACACTTAGCAAGATTTCGAGAAGTGGTACAGTTAGTGTTGGTCCAGAGGAATTCGGTCTAGATGAAGTTGTCGAAGATGGTTTGACTATGCGGCAACTCAACGAAGCAAAGGATTTTGCAGAAATATACCGCCCGAATCCAAATGATATTGTAGATGAGTTTGACGGAAAGCCTATAACATACTTTGAGTTGCAGCAATTGACGAAACGAATGGAGAATATGCGCCCAAACGATGACGATGTGGTTGATGAATTGGATGGAAAGAAGATGACGCTTCGGCAGATGAAAGATATTGCTTTGCAGGCAGAGAATGATTATGCAAAGATAGTAGAAAAGGCGAGAAAGTCAGGCGAATTTGACTGATCTCCTCCGGATTAAAACCTCAACCTTCGCGAGGCTTGTATGAAAAAAATCGCTGCTTCTTTAGTGTTGTTGATCTTGGTGGCAGGTATGTCTTCGCTGGCATTTAGCCAGACGCTCGTTAACTACAACGCCTCTGTTTTGCTTACAGGGTACAATGCTTCAGGTGTTCCCATGGTCCAGGTGAGTCTTGTTACCGCAAACAACGTGCCCACAACTGGAACCTACACCTTCTCACTGGCTGGTGCTAACGCTAATGGTATGCTGGCTACCTGTCTTTCGGCCCTTGCAGCTGGTAAGCAGGTCTCTTTCAAGGCTTCTTCCACTGCTGCGATGACTCCGGTGGCTAGTATGGTGATGACCAGTACGCCTGCTCCCTAACGAGAGTAGAGTTTATTTGAGATTCTAGGGTGAATCGGCTTGGGCTCGGCACAAAATGTGTCGAGCCTAAGCTTTTTGGTTAACAAAATCTGGCATAAGGTAAGTATTTGGGGTGCCTTGCTAGGTGTTGTTGCATTTATTTTGATCGTGCCATCTGCTTCGGAACTCATCAATCCCTTGTGCAAGTGGGAATTGTTGAAATATCCTTGGCCCGAGTTTATCGTTGAGGATGGTTGATGCTTGCGTAATATTCTCAAGTCTTCCGTGAATGGTACGAATTGCAGCAACGGCAAAGCCAGGCTTGGTGGCTCGATAATTATATTCCGGCCCCAATGTGCATATCCGGACATTGCTATTCCAAAGGCAATTTCGAAATGCGGGTTGATCGGCTAGGTACTCAAGTTTTTTTCTGTTTAATGTTCCGTGCTCATCGTAGTAGAGTCTTGGCGGGTCGGCACGCCACGATAAATATGTGTCAATTGTCTTGCGGAAGAGATTCCGTATAGCCGTGTTGGCTCTGTAAGCAATTACGCCGGTGTTGAATTCGTAAAAAGCCTCAGGTACATCTGGATCTTCGAGTCCTCTGTACCCTGGGGCGTGTGCGATTGCAATGTCAAATCGGTCAAGGACGTCAAAAAGATTTGTAATTGGCCTGATGACATGTATGTCTGAGTCGAGGTAGATAGTTTTTTCAAACGGTGTTGTAAGGCAACTATGGAGTTTGTCGGCGTACGGTGTTTCAGCGGGGTTGAATATTTTATAGATAACGCCGTCGTGCTTGTGTTGTGGTTCTATGTCGCAGAATAAAGCGTGCTGGCATTCGTTGTGCTTTAACGATGTATTTATTGCTTTATTTGCTTCCTCGATGTAGTGTTCGCCGCTAGCTGAGAATAATATGCCGGTGCTTCGCATTTATCTGTCCTTTGGCTTTTGGTTAGTGGCCGTGTCTCGTGTTACCATAGCCTTTCTTTTTGTTGTTTTCAAGTGTTGTGATGACATGGTATCTTTAAATAAATGATGTGGCAGAATGGTATTATGTTGTTTGTCTAGCGTAACCAATTGATTGCTGTGTTCTGTGTTGCCGTAGTCTATGCACTGGTGATGTGGTAGTGTTCCTGATAATGTGATCATCTTTTGTGTCGCTTAAACCGCAACAGTATGTTTTTTTGTTTCGTATTTTGTGCTTATGTTTGTTTTTTTATGATACTTATATGTTTCTTGTTAATGGCTTTGAGTTGCTTGGTGTCGCTGCAGTCGTCAGTGCAGAATGTTTAAACATGGTCGGCTTTTTGTTTGTTTATTTTGTTTGTGCTTGGGGTTGTCTGATGACGAATATCTCATGTCTTGCTATCCCAACAATCGTGATTTGCACAGAGCCTGAATTTGAATGGAAGTCGCGCCTGCTTGTTCGCAGTATTCGTAAGTTTGGTGGCAGAGTAAAAGATACTTACATTGTGAGTTATTCCCCGCGTTCAGGTAAACTTCCATCATGCGCTTGTCAGGATGAGTTCGACATGCTCAACGTGCAGATGGTTTTTGAACCACTTAACAAAGATTTCGAGTCCTACGGACTGGCCAACAAGATTGTTGCATTGGCCCATGCTGAGAAAACGCTACCATTTCGACCTCTATTGTTCCTAGATAGCGACAAAGTTATACTGCGGGAGCCCTCTGTGTTGCTTGGCCTCGGTGGGCGCACCTTCGCCGCTAGGCCTGTTGACGTCCGGAATTGCGGTGCTGCCGACTTTGATAGCGGTAATGGAGGATACTGGAAATCAATTCATTGTGCGTGTGGAGTCAGTAGCTATAGATATGTTGAAACGACAATTGAGCGCGAAGTGATTGTCGAGTACTATAACTCTGGGATGATATTCGCTTCTGCTAACATGAAATTGCTTGGTGCATGGCTCCAGAATTTCCGTAAAGTGTGGCATAGTTGTTCAAGGCCAAGCTGTGGCGATTTCTTTGTTGAGCAATCTGTATTGGCGTCAACGGTATCATCATTATGTGATAATGTTTTCATTCTTCCTGATACATATAATGTTCCGATACATTTGTATGGATGTTTTCCGCATTCAGATTGGCGTGCCAGGCTGTCGCAATGCGTATCAGTGCACTATCATGGTGTATTTGATAGGGGTGTGTTTCTTGATACTTTGAAAACTTTTGGTTCTATGCTTGATGCTGACAAATATGATTGGCTTACAAATAACTTAGACGAGCTGTCGCAGCCGTGACATGGGTGTCATCTCCGCGATTGGTCTTAACTCGTGGTCCTTTGAAGATAATGTGTAGTCAGCTTGGTTGAAGTAATTGTTGTTTTCGTGTGTCGCGTCCGAGGCAAAGTTTGGCTCATGCATGTCAGGATCTATGACGAGTACTGGATTGAATTTGTAGTTTTTAAATCCTGTGGCTTCATTTCTGTGTTGCCAGCATTCTCACCAAGCTGCCAGCAAGATGGCCCGGAGGATTGAGACCATGTTCAGAGGGTACCTTGACACGGTAGATTTAAACGGTCGCATCACTGGGTGGGCGGCGAATGGTCGCCAGTCTTGCCCAGTCACGATTAAATTGAATGGGCAATTGCTCCTGCCGCAACTGAGCGGTACCACTCGCCACGATCTTGAAGCTGCCGGCATTTCGATTGATGCTGGATTCAGCTTGATCCTCTCCGGCATCAAGGCAGGGGATGTGATCGAGGCTCTGTTCCCAGATGGGGGGCACTTGGTCAATTCCCCTTGGAGAGTTCAGGCTTCCACGGGCGACGCTGGTGGGGGGGCGCACGGAGATTCGCAAAGTATGGCTGGGCCTACGGTAATCATGACTAATGAGAGGGGGCGCGGGCATACTGAGTCTAACCTCCGGAAGCCCAAGTTCCGTTGCTGGGGGGTCGGACTATCCCGCACTGGCACGACTACATTTTGTCAGGCCATGAGGGTCCTGGGTTACGCCCAAGTCGCCCACAACCCTAATTTTGATCAGTTGCGGAGTCTGCATGCCGCTGCCGACAACAATGTTGCAATTTATTTTAAATATCTGGATTATAAATTCCCACAATCAAAATTTATTTTAACTATCAGAGATCTTGATTCTTGGCTTCATTCGATACAATACATTCTTGACAAGCACCCTGTGACGTCTTTGAATGAAGACGAGCCCATAAAGAGAAGGATGTTGTTGTATGGAGATGTCAAATTTGATCGTGATTTGTTTATCAGGGCATATTTCAGACATTATGACGCTGTCCGCTCCTACTTTAGATTGCGCCCAAATGATTTAATAGAAGTTGATTTCACTAAGGGAGATGGATGGGATAAGATTTGTCCGTTCCTTGAGCTGCCCGTGCCAGATGTTGAATTTCCCCATCTCAATATGCGGAAGTAGATCCAAAACATCTCGAAACTGTTGGAGCAAAGGAGCGAAGTGTTGAGGTGTCCCGGTAGGTTGGACAGGTTGGCGGCGTTTCTAAGCTAAAGTCCGGTTGATTGTCATGCCGCCTTCTGGGAGGCCGTTCCTTCCCGGTAGACGTCCATGGGCCGCTGTCCGTCAAAGGCGGTATG
>NZ_JAKZKW010000025.1 GCF_022808695.1 Fundidesulfovibrio soli | reverse complement strand
AGTCCACCACCACGCCGTCGCGCACCACCTCGGCCCACTCCAGGAACGCGGCCACCGGCTCCCCGGAGGCGTCCAGGACCATGAGCACCACGTCGGCGGTGCCCAGGTCCACGCCCACGCTCAGGGGACCGCTCACCGTAACCGGCTCCTCCCGGTTCAGGATGGCGGCGGCGGCGTCAAGGCGCGCCTGGAGTTGGTCCCAGTCGAGAGTCATGGCTCACACTATCCTGAAGCTGCCCACCAGCGTGCAGCGGCGCAGGCGCACGAAGGTCCGGGCGTTGGTGACGCCCTCGCCGGTGGGGGTGGAGATGGTCATGGAGGTCCACCCCTCGCCGCCAGCGCCCAGGCCCGCCACGTGGGGCCCGTTCTTCACGAACAGGCTGGTGTTCATGCGCCGGGCCAGGGCGTCCATGTGCTCGATGTCACGGGAATACAAGCCCGCCGTGTGCCGCAGGCCCCGCTCCAGCAGCACGGACCACTCCATGGCCTCGGCGAAGTCGCGAGCGCGCAGGAGCGGCAAGAGCGGCATCATCTGCTCCACGCGGGCGAACACGTGGTCCACCTCCCTGCCCACATCAACGAACAGCAGGCGGCAGGAGTCCGGTACGGAGAAGCCTCCGGCCCTGGCCAGCTCCGCCGCGTCGCGGCCCACCCACTTGGGGTTGGGGCGGCACTTGGGGCCGGGGTAGTCGAGCATCACGGCCCTGGCCACGGCCTCGGCCTGCTCCCGGCTGATCTCCACCGCGCCCACGCCCGCCAGCTCGCGCTTGAGGGCCTCGGCCACGGCCTCCACCACGATGATCTCCTTCTCGTCGGCGCAGACGATGTTGTTGTCGAAGGAGGCCCCGTCGTAGATGCCCCTTGCCGCGCGGGCCAGGTCCGCCGTCTCGTCCACCACTACGGGGGGGTTGCCCGCCCCGGCGGCGATCAGGCGCTTGTTGGTGGTCTTGCGGGCCGCCTCGACCACGGCCTCGCCCCCGGTGACCACCAGCAGGTCGATGCCCGGCCAGGTGAACAGCTGGCGCGCGGCGTCGATGGTGGGCTCCTTGACGCAGGTCATCAGGTTGTCGATCCCGGTTTCCTCGTGCACGGCCCGGTTGAGTATCCGGATGGCCTCCTGCGTGGTGCGCTTGGCTCCGGGATGCGGGGCGAAGACCACGGCGTTGCCGCCCGAGATCATGCTGATGGAGTTGTTGATGACGGTGGCCGCCGGGTTGGTGGAGGGCGTCACCGAGGCGATCACGCCCCAGGCCGCGTTCTCCACCAGGGTCAGGCCCATGTCTCCGGTGATGGCGCTGGGCGAGAGGATCTCGGGGCCGGGGGTGCGGTCAGCCACCAGGAGGTTCTTTTTGACCTTGTCCTCGATGCGGCCCATGCCGGTCTCGTCCACGGCCATCTCCGCCAGGCGCCGCGCGTTGGAGCGGGCGGCGCGGCGCACGGCCAGCACCACGCGCTCGCGCAGGGCCAGGGAATCCAGGCGCAGGTGGGCCGCCTCGGCCGCGGCCACCGCGTCCTCCAGGCGCTCGAACACGCCCCAGTCGCCCGGCTTCGGGGCGCGGGGCTCCACCGCCGCCGCAGTCCGGCCGAGCTGCCTGAGCACCTCGTCGACAATCCGTTCTATCTCTTCGCTGCGCATGGCCACCGCCTTCAGCTGGGATTACTTTTTGTAGAACATTGTCTCGCGCGAGCAGACCTGGTCCACGATGCCGATCACCGAGAGGTCCAGCGGCGTTCTGGCGTCCACCACCATCCGGGCCGAACTGCCCCGGACCAGCAGCACCACCTCGCCCTCGCCCGCCCCCAGGACGTCAGCCGCCACCTGGGCGGGCCGGGTGACCTTGCCCTGGGCGTCCATCACGTCCACCAGCAGGAACGTCAGGTTCGGCAAACCCGGATCGCGCACCGTGGACACCACCTGTCCGACCACCTTGCCCAGTTCCATGCGATTTCTCCCGCGCGCCGGCACGTGCCCGGCGGCCTGCCTGGTTATTTCCGGGTTATGGGGAAGATGCCCTCGAGGTCGCCGTGGGGACGCGGGATCACGTGCACGGCGACCACCTCGCCCACGCGCTGCGCGGCGGCGGCCCCTGCGTCCGTGGCGGCCTTGCAGGCGGCCACGTCGCCGCGCACCAGCGCGGTCACCAGGCCGCCGCCGATGCGCTCGTAGCCCACCAGCTCCACGCGGGCGGCCTTGGTCATGGCGTCGGCCGCTTCGATGAGCGCGGTCATGCCCTTGGTCTCGATCATGCCCAGTGCGTCCATGGTCGTTCTCCTTGCTGGGTTGCGGTCACTGCGGAAGGGACTCCGGGCGGTCCCCGGCCCTAGCGCGCCTTGCCCCCGGGTTTGCCCTTCACGGCCGGGGCCTGCTTCGCGGTTTTCCCGGATGATGCCTGCTTCGCGGCCTGCCTGAACATGGAGCCCACATGCCGGGTGATGAGCTCCCCGGTGTCGTCCCAGGGCCGGGCGATGAGGTTGCTGGTCACGTAGCCCCCCAGGCGCTCGGCGGAGGCCCGGCCCGCGTCCACCGCCGCCCTGCAGGCCGCGAGGTCGCCCTCGCAGACCACGCACAGCAGCCCGGCGTCCGCGTTGCACACGGACTTCACCCGCACCCTGGCCGCCTTGCCCATTGCGTCGGCCACCTCCACGGCGGCGATCAGGCCGAAGGTCTCCACGAAACCCAGGGCGTCGCCGTTCAAGCTCTCGCGATCATCTGATGCCACTGGCAGCCTCCTCACAGGATGTAGGGCAGAAGTTCGGGGGACAGCCCGGGGATGACCACGCTGCGCACCAGCAGCCCCGAAGCCGACACGGCCGCCGACCCGGCGGAGGCGGAGGCCTGCACCTCGGCCACGGAGCCGGTGAACAGACACAGGGCCTTGCCGCCCAGGCCCATGGCCAGGCGCACCTCCAGCAGGTGCACCCCGGCGGCCTTCACGGCGGTGTCCGCCGCCACGATGGCCGAGGCCGCCGAAAAGGTCTCGATGATCCCCAGGGCGGTGCCGTGGGCGATCTCCACGGAGCAGGACAGGGCCAGGACCACCTCCGGGGCGATGTTCGGGATCACGAAGTGGTCCACGGCCGAGTCCGCGCCCATGGCCAGCCCGGCCTCCACCGAGGCCCGCACCGAGGCCACGTCCGCGTGCACCGAGGCCACGAACTTGCCCGGGCAGATGGTCTTCATCAAAAGCGGCGAGACGCTGGCCGCCTTGAGCATGGCGTCGGCCGCCTCGATGCCCGCAGCGATGGAGTTGAACTCGATCATGCCCACGGCCTGGAGATTCGGCTTCACTTCAGGCTCCTTTGACCACGACGGATGTGCCGGTTTCCGTGACCACCCCGCCGATGGAGGCGTGGATGCGGGCGCCCAGCGCGCCCTCGGGGATCTCGCCCAGCAGGTCGCCCACGGCCACCCTGTCGCCGGGCGCGACCACGGCCACGGCCGGTGCGCCGATGTGCTGGCGCAGGGGGATGCGCACCTCGCCGGGCGTGAACAGGCCCGCGAACTCCGGGTGAATGTCCATGTAGGGGGCCAGGCCGGTCTTGGAGGCCAGGCGCGAGGCCGGTATCTTGCGGTAGGGGCGCAGAGCGGCCTGCGCCGGGCGGACCTCGCGCGGGCCCTGATAGCTCACGCCGCGCTCCCGGAAGGCCGCCTTGAACAGGGCGTTGATGCGCCTTGGCGAGAGCCGCATGGGACAGCTGAACAACTCGCAGACCCCGCACTCGCAGCAGAGCAGGGCCTGCTCCGCGCCCTGGGCCGACTCCAGACCCGCGCCGAAGGCCTTCATCACCCGGTGGGTCTCGAAGGAGTGGCCCACCAGATAGCGGGGGCAGAGGTCCGTGCAGTAGCGGCACTGGATGCAGGCCGTGGCCGCCCGCCTGCGCATGACCTCGGGCGTGAGCGTGGCGGCCTCGTGCAGGAAGTGGCCGCGCGGCAGCACGATCAGCCCGCCCGAGGTTTTGGTGACCACCGCCTCGGCCAGGGCCCCCCGGTCCTCCAGGAAGCGGCCCATCATGGGCCCGCCCAGCAGGAACACGGGGTCGCCCGTGGCCGGGCCGCCGCAAAAGTCCAGGATCTCGGCCAGGCTGGTTCCGAGCGGCGCTTCCAGCACGCAGGGCCGAGCCACCTCGCCCGTAACCGTGAGCGCCTTGCGCGTGACCGGCAGCCCGTCCAGGGCCTGGCTCACCGAGGCCAGCGTGCCCACATTGGCCACCAGGGCGTCCACGTCCTTGGGCAGGCCCAGGGGCGGGATGGTCCTGCCCGTGACCTCGTGCACCAGGATGTGCTCGTCCCCGGCGGGGTAGAAGTTATCCAGCAGGGCCAGCTCCAGCCCCGCCCCGGAGCAGGGGCCTTCCAGGGCGCGGGCCACGTCCGCGTACTTGGCCTTGATGGCCACCACGCCGCGCTCCGCGCCCACGGCGGCCATGACCTCCCGCAGCGCCCGGGCTATCTCCCCGGCGCGGGTGCGCATCAGGTGCTGGTCCGTGTAGAGCAGGGGCTCACATTCGCAGCCGTTGGCGATCACCACCCCCGCGCGCGTGTCGTACTTGACGTGGGCCGGAAACCCGGCCCCGCCCTCGCCCACGACACCGGCCCCGCGGACCGCGTCGAGCAGCGTGCCCATGACGCCGCTGGTTGGTGGCATGCCCATGCTGTCTCCCGCTCCGGCCCGCTATTTGCGCTTCAGGGGGAAGATGTCTTCCAGGTCGCCGTGGGGACGCGGGATCACATGCACCGCGATCACCTCGCCCACGCGCTTGGCCGCCGCGGCCCCGGCGTCGGTGGCTGCCTTGCAGGCGGCCACGTCGCCGCGCACCAGCGCGGTCACCAGGCCGCCGCCGATCTGCTGGTAGCCCACCAACTGCACCCTCGCCGCCTTGACCATGGCGTCCGCCGCCTCGATGAGCGCGGTCAGCCCCCGTGTCTCGATCATGCCCAATGCGTCCATCGAATCCATGCGAAGCCTCCTTGATGCAACTGGTTTGGCGCAGCCCTTCCGCGTTCCCTATTGGGGCAGGGTCCCTCTGCGCAGGCACAGCCCGATCACCGCGACAGTGTAGATGTCCTTGGCGCTGCACCCTCGGGAGAGGTCGTGCCAGCCGCCCTCGAATCCCTGGAGGAACGGGCCCAGCGCGGTATAGCCCGCCAGCCGCTCCACCAGCTTGTAGCCAATGTTCCCGGCCTCCAGGGACGGGAACACGAACACGTTGGCCCGCCCGCCCAGGATGCTTCCCGGGGCCTTGAGGGCCGCCACCTCGGGCAGGGAGGCCGCGTCGAACTGCAGCTCGCCGTCGATGGCCACGTCCGGGGCGCGCTGGCTGGCCAGCTCAACGGCCTCGCGCACCATGGCCGCGCGGGGATGCTCGGCGCTGCCCTTGGTGGAGAAGGAGAGCATGGCCACCCTGGGGTCTTCGCCGAGCAGCGTGCGGGCCATGCCCGCCGAGGATACGGCGATGTCAGCCAGGATCTCGGCCGTGGGCTCGGGCACCACGGCGCAGTCCGCGAAGACGAAGCGGCGCTCGCCGTCCGGCGAGATCATCAGGAAAAAGCTGGAGACGGTCTTGATGCCGGGTTTTCTGGGCAGGATGGCCAGCCCGGCCCGGAGCATGTCCGCCGTGGAGGAGAGGTTCCCGCCCACGCCGACCTCCACCTCGCCCCGGCGCACCATCATGGCCGACGCGGCCAGGGGGCAGCGCATGGCCGCCTCCGCGACCTCGGGGCTCACGGGCTTGCCCTTTTGCTCACGGATTGCCAGGAATTCCTCGGTGTTGCGCCGCAGCAGTTCGGGACCGGCGTGGTCCACCACGGTCAGGCCGGCGGGGTTCAGGCGGGCCTTGCGCAGCTTCTCGCGCACCGCGAAGGGGGAGTGCATGAGCACCGGCTCGGCCAGGCCCTCCTCCTTCAGGCGGGCGGCGGCGGCCAGCACGCGCTGGTCCAGGCTGTCCGGGAAGGCGACCACCCCGGGGTTCTCCCGGCAGGCGCGGATGCAGCGGTCGAGGATGTTCATGGTTGCGGCCCGGCCTGTCAGTGCGCGTTGACGCAGGCCATCATCACCCGCGACGGCGTGCTGTAGAGGACTTTCGCGCCCTTGGGCAGATAGACCATGTCCCCGGGCTTGCCGATGATGGTTCTGCCGCCAACTGTCAGGTGCAGCTCGCCCTCGATGACCACGCCCAGCTCGGCCGCGTCCACCTCGCGGCTGAACGAGGCCCGCTCCCAGGCCAGATAGCCCGCGGCCAGCGCGGCCTCGCCCGGGGAGCCCAGGGCCTCGGCCAGCAGGGCCTGGCCGGGAACGTCCGCCGCCTTGCCGCCCTGCCGGACGAGCCTGGCGGCCTCAATGAAGCGGACCCCACCCTCGCAGAATGTGGCCGCGCTCTGCCCGGCCGGTTCGGGAGCGGCCGCCCCGCCCGCCCCGCCTGGATGGGACGGCATGCGCGCGGCCACCGCGCCGCGCACCAGCCGCTCCACCTCCGCCGCGTCCGAACCCGGGGGCAGCTTGGCGCACACAGCCCGCACCAGCTGGCTGACCAGAGGACCCATGCCCGCGCCGGACGAAGCCTCGGCCACGCCCGGAGCCGCAGCCTGCGCGGCCGAAGCGGCCGGGGCTCTGGCGTCGCACTCTCCGGGCAGGGCCACGCCAAGCTCCAGGGCCCGGTCGCGGGCCTGGTCCGTGACGATGCACTCGCAGCCCTGCGCGACAAGGAGTTTCCGGCCGGTCGCGGCAGCCTGGAGGATGTCGGCCTCGGTGATGATGCATTTCGCCATTGCTGCCTCCCGGGGCGGGTTGCGAAGCGTTGAGGCCCCTCAGGCTTCCCGCGTTGCGCAGCGGAGCCGTGGGGCGAGGCTTACCGAGCCTACTGCCTGGTTTCCCCGCCCGCGCCTTCCTTGCAGGAGGGCACGGCCTGGTCCTGCCCCATCTGGGAGCAGGCCTCCAGGAAGTCGGCCGCGTTGACCGCCCCCGCCGCGAAGGACTTCATGGCCTCCTCGTGCAGAAGCTCCAGCGCCTCCATCTTGCAGTCCTGGTAGGCCTTGGAGGTGAGCATGGCGAACTCGCGCGGCCTGGGCAGGTCCACCTCGATGACCTTCTTCACCCGCGCGGGCCTGTTGGTCAGGATGAGCAGCTTGTCGGCCAGGAAGATGGCCTCCTCCAGCTCGGAGGTGACGAAGAGGTTGGTGCCCCGATGCTCCTCGAACAGGCGCACGTAGTATTCCTGCATGAGGGCCCTGGTCATGGCGTCCAGGCCCCGGAAGGGCTCGTCCATGAGCATGACCTTGGGCTGGTTGATCATGGCCCGCACCAGCTCCGCCCGGCGCTGCATGCCGCCCGAGAGCTGCGAGGGGTACTTGTCCTTGAAATCCCGCAGGCCCACCAGATCCAGGAGCTTCATGGTCTCCTGCCGGAACTCCGCCTCGGGCATCTTGCGTTGCACGCGGGGGCCGTAGCTCACGTTCTCGTAGGTGGTCATCCAGGGGAACAGGGCCGTCTCCTGGAAGACCACCAGGCGGTCGGGGCCCGGCTCGCAGACGGGCTTGCCGTCCAGGAGGACGCTTCCGGCGTCGGGGGCCTCGTAGCCCGCCAGCACGTTGACCAGGGTGCTCTTGCCGCAGCCCGAGGGGCCGATGAGCACCGTGAGCTTGCCCTTCTCCAGGGTGAAGGAGCAGTCGCAGAGCACCTGCTTGTGCAGCGGCCCGAGCCCGAAGCCCTTGGCCACGCCGGTTACGGTCATCTCTCCGGCGCCCATGCCGGGGGTCAGTTGCGTCTGGCTCATGGATGGTGCTCCTTAGAAGGTCCGCAGCCAGGGGGTCAGGCGGCTGCCGATCATGCGGATGAGGGCCGAGGACACGTAGCCCGCGATGCCGATGCTCATCATGCCGATGATGATCAGGGGATATTCGCCCGCCACGTAGGCCCGCCAGGTCAGGAAGCCCAGGCCCGAGCGGCTGGCGATCATCTCCGCCGCCACCACCACCGCCCAGGTGATGCCCATGCCCACGGTCATGCCCACCACGATGCTGGGCAGGGTGGCCGGGAGCATCACCCGCCAGAAGATGTCCGAGCGCGAGGAGCCCAGGGAATGGGCCGCGCGGATGTAGCGCAGGTCGATGCTGCTGGCGCCGCCAACGATGTTCAGCACCACGGTGAAGAAGGCCCCCAGGAAGGTCACGAACATCATGGAGAGCTCCGTGGTGGGCCAGAAGATCACCGCGATGGGCACCCAGGCCAGGGGAGGTATGGGGCGCATGATCTCGAAGATCGGGTAGATCAGTTCGCGCGCGGTGCGGTTCACGCCCAGCAGCAGCCCCAGCGGGATGCCAAGCACCTGGGCGATGGCGAAGCCGGTGAGGATGCGCACGAAGCTGTCCAGCCAGGACATCCAGTAGGCCGGGCTGACCAGTTGCTTGCCCAGGGCCGCCAGGACCGCGGAGGGCGGGGGCACGTTGCCGATGATCGGCACGCCGAGCCGCGAACACATTTCCCAGAGCACCGTGAAGATGATGATGGCCGCGATGCCTCGCCCCGTGGTCAGGCTGAAGACACTCTTCCTGAATTTCACCCAATTGAACTGCTGGCTGCTGGCTGTTGCCATGGCGACTGTCTCCGATGTGAAAAGGACCGATCCGTCAGGCCATTTCCCGCTCGCCGGCCTTGAAGGCCTTGAGGGCCTCCTCGTGCACGGCCTCGATGCACTCCTTCTTCAGCCTGATGTAGGTGGCCGAGGAGAGAGCGCGGAAGTCGCGGGGACGGGGGATGTCCACGTTGAGGACGGTCTTGATCTGCGCCGGGCGGGTGGTCATGATGTAGACCTTGGAGCCCAGGAAGATGGCCTCCTCCAGATCGTGGGTGATGAAGAACACGGTCTTCTTGCTCTTGTCGTAGACGTCGAGCAGGAACTGGTGGACCACCGTCTTGGTCAGGGCGTCCATGGCCCGGAAGGGCTCGTCCAGCAGCAGGACACTGGGGTCGTTCATCATGGCCCGGGCGATCTCCACGCGCCGGCGCATGCCGGAGGAGATCTCGCTGGGGTAGTTGTTCTCGATGCCCTCCAGGCCCATCTGGCCGAGCATGGCACGGGCCTTGTCCTTGGCGTCCTTCTCGTTCACGCCGCCCTGGACCACCGGGCCGAAGGTCACGTTCTCGAGCACGGTGTACCAGGGGAAGAGCGCCCCGTTCTGAAAGACCACGATCCTGTCCGAGCCGGGCTGGGCCCGCTTCTGGCCGCTGCAGAGCAGCTCGCCGTCCAGGAGGATCTCGCCGGAGCTGATGCCGTGGAACCCGGCGATGGCGTTCAGAAGGGTGGTCTTGCCGCAGCCCGAAGGCCCGACGACCACGCAGAACTCGCCCGCCTCGATCTCCATGGAGCAGTTGTCCACGGCCAGGACCTTGGCCCCGTCGGGGTCGTACACCTTGGTCACGTTGCGGATGCTGATGCGCCCCCGCTCATCCGTCGCAATCTTTTCGGCGGTGTTCATCGCGCGGCCTCCCTGACTTTCCATTGCATCAGCCTGTCGCCCACCATGCGGATGAGCGAGCTGGAGAATCCGCCGATCACCCCCAGGGTGACCATGGCGATGACGATGACCGGGTACTGCACCATGATGAACGAGTTCCAGATCAGGTAGCCGAGCCCGTATTCGCCGGCCAGCATCTCGCCGGCCACCAGGGAGAACCAGGCGAAGCCCATGCTGATCTGCAGGCCCGTGAAGATGAAGGGCAGCGAGCCCGGCAGGATGACCTTGAAGAATACCTGGCGCGGCTTGGCCCCGAGCGAGCTGGCCGCCCGGAAGTAGACCTCGTCGATGGACTCCACGCCCAGCAGGGTGTTCAGCACCGTGGCGAAGAAGGAGCCCAGGAAGGTCAGGAAGATGATCGAGGCCTCGCGCCCCGGCCACATCAGGATGGAGAGCGGCACCCAGGCCAGCATGGGGATGGGGCGCAGGGTCTCCAGCAGGGGGAAGGTGTAGTCCTTGAAGGTCTTCTTCCAGCCCATGAACAGCCCGATGGGCACGCCCAGCACCGTGGCCAGGATGAAGGCCTGGAGCACGCGCCAGATGCTGGTGAAGATGTGGTGGTAGTACTCCGGGGAGTAGATGGAGATGCCGTAGGACGGATCGCGGGAGACCCACTCCTGGAAGACGGCCACCGGTCCGGGCAGCTTGTTGAACCAGGGCAGCTTGAAGCGCTCCGTGGCCAGGTACCAGAAAACGATGAAGCCGACGATGCCCAGGACGTTCAGATACGGGCTCGGGCTCTTGAGCCACTGCTTGAGGCTGAACAGGGTGATCTGCCAGGAGCTCGGCGCGCCGCCCTGCTCCGCCGGCGCGGTCACAGTGGTCGGGGTTGCCGCTGTTGTAGCTGTTGCGTTGGTCACGGAAGAGCCTCCACCTTGTCGTTGCCCGGAATCGGTCCGGGGCTGTTTCCTGTGCCGTGGCCGCTGTGGCTCGCGCCGCAAGAGACGGTGGCCCTGCCCTGGTGGGCGCGGCTCGGGCCGCGCGCACCGGGGCGGACATGTCAGGGCCTCGCGGCCCAGGGGCTAATCCTTGAAGGGGCAGGCGCTGGCGGGGGCGCCCTTGATGTCTCCCAGGGTGACGGTGGCGCTCACCGGGGTGTATCCGGCTTCCTTGAACACCTGCCGGGCCAGGGAATCATCCACGGTGCCGGGCTTGGGGACTTCCTTGATGCGCTTGTCCTTGAGCAGGAAGGGGGCCACTTCGGCGATGTTCAGCTTCTCGCGCTCGTTGAAGTAGAAGGACTTCCACTCGCGCACCGGCTCCTTGGAGTCGGAGGGAACCTGGCCGTAGATCGAGTACCAGAGCACCCGCTTGGGCACGCCGGTGGCGTGCTTGGAGACCATGTCGATGACGTTCGACCAGTTCTTGGGGTCGAGCAGATAGCGCTGGGCTTCCAGTTCGGAGCGCAGGTAGCCCTTGGCCACTTCGGGGTGCTTCTCCATGAAGTCCTTGCGCATCACCACCATGCCCAGGTCCGGGTTGTCGCAGGCGCGGCCGTCGGCCACGATGCGCGCGACGCCTTCGCCCACGTCCGTGGCCACGCGGGAGAGCGTGGGCTCCCACAGGGAGGCGGCGTCGAGCTTGCCGATGCGGAAGTTGGTGCCGATGACCTCGATGGACTGGTTCAGATACTCAGCGGGCTTGACGTTGTACTTCTCGAAGAACTTGAGCAGGTATTGGTCCGAGGCGCTGCCCTTGGGCGCGGCCACGACCTTGCCGTCCAGCCAGCGGGCCAGCTCCTCGTTGCTCTTGAACTGGGGGGCGTCCTTGCGCACCAGCACCAGGGAGCAGCGGGTGCCTTCGGACATGCCCGCGGTGGCGACCATCTTGATCTCGGCCTGCTCCGGCTTGGAGCAGAGGATGGTGGCGGGCATCACGCTCATGTAGCCGATGTGGGCCTTGTCGGCCAACATGTTGTTGGCCACCACCGTGCCCTGCAGCGCGCCCTGGAACTCGATTTCGGTGCCCTTGGGCACGTACTGCTTCCAAAGGCCGAGCTCGGAGTTGATGATCGCCTGGTAAGAGATTGTGTCGTAGGGCTGGTAGCCTACGACGAACTTCTCCGCGTAAGACGGGGTGGATACCAGAAACATGAGCAAAGCCAAAAAGCCGAAGATACGACGATACACGTGCATGATGCCTCCTTCGGTACACGGCCAGACCCGCTGCGCGGGCCGCTCTGCTCCGGCCCTCCGGCTTGCGCCGGATGAGGTTCGGAGCGCCCTCACACTCACAATGCAGGAGCAATCTCCTGTTTTATGCTGTTACTCCGCCACCAGAATGAGCGCCTATCGACGCCCAGGCCTGTTGCGACGAAAACCAGGAGAGCAAATCTGATACCAACTCCCACAACAGTTCAGGAATCTCGACTCAATGCGCACGGATGCTGGATTGCCGGGCACTCCGCCCCCTAGTTTTGGATAAGCCTATGAGCCCCTCAGGCCCAGGTGTTGCATACTTGCAACGGCTGCTGTTCAGTACTTTTCTTATTGTAGCATTTTTCACAAGCCCGGTCCTCGCGACTGCGCCAGGTTGCACAAGTGCAACAATGATGCGATACTGCAACGGCCTTGGGTGAGTGTCCCAACCGGGAGAAGGGCCCATCCAAAAGCTGCGCGATTTTAATCACGTGATTCCAGGCCGCTGAAAAGCCAGGCGGCCCTCCGGCCCGCCCGTTCCCCGGCGCACGGGCCTTGCAAGGACCCAATGCGCGTTACGGGTCCGCAACCGTTTTCGCCATAGATCGCGAGGGACGCCCGACATGAGCAAGGACGACTTCATAGACACGCTGCTGAGCGCGCACATGGACAGCATTCTCGATACTCTGGGGGATGGGGTCTACATCACGGACAGGGACGGGGTGACCCTCAAGGTCAACACCATGTACGAGAAGCTCACGGGCCTCAAACGCGAGGACATCCTCGGGCGCAACGTGCGCGAGCTCAAGAAGAGCGGGGTGTACAACACGGCCCTGAACCCGGAGATCGTGGCCACGGGCAAGCCCGTGACCCGCGTGCAGACCAACATGCACGACCGGCGCATGGTGCTCAGCGGCTATCCGATCTTCGACGAGGAGGGAGCCGTCACCCTGGTGGTCACCTACGCCCGCGACATCACCATGATGTCGCAAATGAAGGACCAGATCGCGGAGCAGCGCGAACTCATCGAAAAATACCATAAGAATTTCGACTATTTCAACAAAGCCAAGACCCAGCAGACGCCCATCGTCGTCACGAGCGCGGTGATGACCCGCCTGGTGGAACAGATCCAGCGCATCGCGCCGACCGACGCCACCGTGCTGCTGCTCGGGGAAACCGGCGTCGGCAAGGACGTGGTCGCGCGTAAGATGCACGGCCTGTCCTCCCGGCACGACAGGCCGTTCTTCAAGGTGGACTGCGCCTCGATCCCCGAGAACCTGATCGAGTCCGAGCTGTTCGGCTATGTGCCCGGGGCCTTTTCAGGCGCGCTGACCAAGGGCAAGATCGGCTTTTTCGAGTTGGCCGACAAAGGGACCATCTTCCTGGACGAGATCGGGGAGCTGCCCCAGATCATGCAGTCCAAGCTTTTGCGCGTGCTCCAGGACCAGGAGGTGGTCCGGGTGGGCTCCACCCAGGCCAAGAAGGTGGACGTGCGCATCGTGGCCGCCACCAACCGGGACCTGGCCGAGGAGGTGCGCAAAGGCACCTTCCGCAGCGACCTCTACTACCGGCTGCGGGTTGCCGTGCTGAACATCCCGCCCCTGCGCGACCGCCCAGAGGACATCCTGCCCCTGACGCGCACCTTCCTGGAGCGGTTCACGGCCCGCTACCGCAAGCGCCTGGTGCTGTCCCACGCCGTGGAGGAGGCCATGAAGAACTACCGCTGGCCGGGCAACGTGCGCGAACTGGAGAACATGATCCAGAGCCTGGTCATCACCTGCGAGAAAGACGTGGTGGAGTTGGGCGACCTGCCCGGAGCCATGCTGGACGACCAGAAACCCACGGTGCTGGCCGCCTCACTGGCCTGCCACATCGACAACGCCGCGGGCAGGCCCCTCAAGGAGATCATGGCCGAAATCGAGCGCGGCCTGATCCGGGACGCCCTGGAGGCCCACGGCTCCGTGACCAAGGTGGCCAGGATGTTCGGGGTCAACAGGACCACCATCTTCCGCAAGCTGCACATGAACGACGAGCAACCAGGCTGAGCGGGTCCCCTGGCGCGTCACAGAATGAAGTGGTTGATAAATGCACCATGTTGCATTTTTGCAACATTCTCTAACACGCTAGAATAGTTTATATTCGCCAACAACGACCTCCTGAGGTTGCAATTATGCAGCACCTCGGGTGCGTCACCCCGCCTGGGGGCGCGCCGGAGCAGCCCGGGCTCCGCGTGCGCGGGGGGCACCCCCAATCCACCCCAACATCTTAACGTCTTGGTATGATTTGATTAATCCTGGGCCACCCCGCTTCGGCCCACCCTCCCCCGTCCGACCAGAAAAATGCCCCGAAAAGATCGTGCAGATACTTAACAATCTGCAATCACAGGGCAAACAAGCAAAAACGGCCCTCCAGCCGCCCGCCTGGTCGCGGTTCCGGCATACGCGTTGCTATCCCCCGCTCGAGCCGAACACGCACCGCCTGGATGCTGCCCCCCGGCGATCCAGACCCGAGCGAAACCAACACGTCGACACGAGGGAAGAACCATGTTGCAACCCGTCTGCTGCGAAGCCTACAGCTCGCACGAACAGCGCCTCCAGGACAGAATGGAAGGCAAGGAAGACAAGTTCCGCGCAACCCACCCCCGGGTGTTCACCATCCTAGAGAGCTTCGACGGCCTGAAGCCCCGTATCGACGTGGAGAGGGCCCGGTACTTCACCGAGTCCATGCGCCAGACCGAGGGCCAGGCCCTGGTGCTGCGCTGGGCCAAGGCTCTCAAGCACATCGCCGAGAACATGACCGTCTACATCGACGACCACCAGCTCCTGGCCGGGCGCGCCGGGTGCCAGGGCCGCTACGGCATCCTTTACCCCGAACTGGACGGCGACTTCCTGGGCCTGGCCATCGAGGAGCTGCCCAAGCGCAAGGAGTCCCCCTCCTACATCACCCCGGAGGACGCCAGGGTGGTCATCGAGGAGATCGCCCCCTACTGGAAGGGCAAGACCTTCCACGAGGCGCTGGCCAAGGCCCTGCCCCCGGACGTGCACAAGCTGACCTACGACGACCCCGAGGGTCTGGCCTCCCGCTTCGTGGTCAACGAGACGGCCTCCTTCCGCTCCTCTATCCAGTGGGTGCATGACTACGACAAGGTGCTCAAGCGCGGTTTCGGCGGCCTCAAGGCCGAGGCCCTGGCCAAGCTCCAGACGCTCGACCCCCTGAGCCCCGTGGACAATGTGGAGAAGCGCCCCTTCCTGGAGGCCATGGTCATCGTGTGCGACGCCATCGTGCACTGGGCCAACCGCCATGCGGCCCTGGCCCGCGAGGTCGCCGCCGCCGAGTCCGACCCCGTGCGCAAGCAGGAGCTGCTGACCATGGCCGAAATCTGCGAGCGCGTGCCCGAGCACCCGGCCCGCACCTTCCACGAGGCCGTGCAGTCCCAGTGGTTCACCCAGATGTTCTCGCGCATCGAGCAGAAGACCGGCACCATCATCTCCAACGGGCGCATGGACCAGTATTTCTACCCCTTCTACCAGAAGGACATGGCCGAGGGTTTGCTCACCGAGGAAAAGGCCGTGGAGCTCCTGGAGTGCATGTGGGTGGGCATGGCCCAGTTCATCGACCTCTACATCTCCCCCACGGGCGGCGCGTTCAACGAAGGCTACGCCCACTGGGAGGCCGTGACCATCGGAGGCCAGACCCCCGACGGGCGCGACGCCACCAACGAGCTGACCTACCTGTTCCTGAAGTCCAAGCGCGAGTTCCCGCTGCACTACCCGGACCTTGCGGCGCGCATCCACTCCCGCTCGCCCGAGCGCTACCTCTGGGAAGTGGCCGAGACAATCAAGGACGGCGCTGGCTTCCCCAAGCTGATCAACGACGAGGAGGTCATCCCCCTCTACGTGTCCAAGGGCGCGACATTCGAGGAGGCCTACGACTACGCCGTGTCCGGCTGCACCGAGGCGCGAATGCCCAACCGCGACACCTACACCTCGGGCGGAGCCTACATCAACTTCGCCGCAGCCCTGGAGATGGCCCTGCGCAACGGGCGCATGAAGAAGTACGGAGACAGGACCCTGGGCGTGGAGACCGGCGACCCGCGCTCCTTCAAGACCTGGGACGAGTTCTGGAACGCCTACGTCCGGCAGCATGAGCTGTTCCTGAAGACGGCCTTCTACCAGCAGCACGTGATCATCAACCTGCGCGCCCAGCACTTCGCCCAGCCCATGGGCTCCGTGCTGCACGACCTGTGCATGAAGCACTGCCTGGACCTGCACACCCCGCAGATCCCCGAGGGCCTGAACTTCGGCTACTTCGAATACATCGGCTACGGCACCGTGGTGGACTCCCTGTCCGCCATCAAGAAGCTGGTCTTCGAGGACCGTAAGCTGAGCATGGACGAGCTGCTCGAAGCCCTGGACAACGACTTCGAGGGCCGCGAGGATGTGCGCCACCTGCTCAAGAGCGCCCCCTGCTACGGCAACAACGACGAGTTCGCCGACTCCATCGCCAAGGACATCGACCTGCTCTCCCTGGAGTACGCCAAGAAGTACTCCCCGGAGCTGGGCATGAACAACGACGTGCGCTACGTGCCCTTCACCTCCCATGTGCCCTTCGGCAAGGTGGTCAGCGCCACGCCCAACGGGCGCCGCTCCTGGACGCCGCTCTCCGACGGCTCCTCGGCCTCCCACGGGGCGGACGTCAACGGCCCCACGGCGGTGCTGCTCTCCAACTACACCTCCAAGAACTACGGCTACCGCGAGCGCGCGGCCAGGATGCTCAACATCAAGTTCACGCCCAAGTGCCTGGCGGGCGACGACGGCACCCGCAAGCTGATCTCCTTCATCCGCACCTTCTGCGACCTGAAGCTCTGGCACGTGCAGTTCAACGTGATCAACCGCGAGACCCTGATCGCAGCCCAGAAGGACCCGGAAAAGTACCGCAACCTCATCGTGCGCATCGCCGGGTACAGCGCCTACTTCGTGGACCTGTCCCCGGACCTGCAGAACGACCTGATCGCGCGCACGGTGCACGAGACCTGCTAGAGGCCTTACGCATTCGCGCCGAAACCTCGGAGACGCCCCGGCCACGGGGCGTCTCCGCCCTGTTTCGGCCAAACCCCAGCCCGGCCCCGGGCCGAACGGAACGCGCGCCATGACAACCCAGCAGGACAAGGACACGAGCGGAACGATATTCAACATCCAGAAGTATTCCGTTCACGATGGTCCGGGCATCCGCACCATCGTGTTCTTCAAGGGCTGCCCCCTGTCCTGCCTGTGGTGCAGCAACCCGGAATCTCAGGCTTTCCAGGCGGAGCTGGCCTTCAACGACGGCCGCTGCCTGGGCTTTTCCCAGTGCGTGCGCTGCCTCAAGGCCTGCCCCAGCCAGGCCATCGCCCGGATGGATGACAAGCCGGTGTTCAACCGGGAAACCTGCAAGGACTGCGCGCGGCCCTGCGTGGAGGCTTGCCCGGCCTCGGGCGTGATCGCCTACGGCCAGCGCAAGAGCGTGGACGAGGTGCTGCGCGTGGTGGAGCAGGACGCCATGTTCTACACGCGCTCGGGCGGCGGGCTCACCCTTTCGGGCGGGGAGCCCCTGGCCCAGCCCGAGTTCGCCCTGGCCCTGCTGCGCGAAGCCCGCCGACGCCGCCTGAACACCTCCATGGAGACCTGCGCCCAGGTTCCCTGGGAGGTGCTGCGCCAGGCGGCCCCGCTGCTCGATTCGGTGATGTTCGACATCAAGAGCCTGGACAACGAGCTGCACAAGACCTTCACCGGGGCGCCCAACACACGCATCCTGGACAACTTCCAGCGCCTTGTGGCGGAGTTCCCGGACCTGCCCGTGCACGTGCGCACCCCCGTGATCCCCGGTTTCAACGACATGGAAACGGACATCCGCAACATCGCTGAGTTCGTGTCGGGCCACGCCAACGTCAGCTACGAGGTCCTGCCCTACCACCGGCTGGGCACGCAGAAATACACCTTCCTGAACAGGGAAGCCCCCATGGGCGACAAGACCCTGCCGCAGGAACGGTTCGCCGAGCTTGAACAGGTGGCGCGGGAGGCGTTTTGGACGCCAAGCCAGAAGCCAGAAGTCGAGCAGCCCGCCAGCGCCCAGAACAGCTGAGCCAAGCCGAAAACAGAAAGAAGGCTGCCCCCCCGCACAGGGGAGCAGCCTTCTCGTATTTCACGGCGCCCTGAAAGGCATCGACGGGTTCACGACGGGGCGATATCCTCGCACACGTACTTCCCGATGGAGCATTTGAAGGTGTACTTGTCCCCCCGGTACAAGGCCCTGGAAAACTCCACGGCCTTGCCCTCGTCGCTGAACACCTCGGGCACCACGGGCAAACCCAAGCGTCTCTTCTTCACCGGGGAGGACCTCGAGGCCACGCTGGACTTCTTCCGCGTGGGCATGACCAGCGTCACCGGCGGGGGGGGACGCGGTGCCCATCCTGCTGCCCGGCCGCCGGGAGCACGGGGCCGCGCCGCTGCTGGCCAGAGCCCTGGCGGAGATCGGCGTACGCCCGGTGCTCGCCCCGCAGCCCTGCCCACCGGAGGAGGCCGTCCGGCTCATCGCGGAGGAGGGCGTGACCTACCTGGCAGCCCTGCCTTCCCAGCTGCGGGCCCTGTTGGAGCTCTCCCCCGCGGCCCCGGCCTGGCCCCCTGCGCTGGACCGGGCCCTTCTCTCCGGCGAGCCCGTTGATGACGGCCTGCGCCACGCCGCCGCCAAGGCCGGGATCGAGATTTTCGCCCACTACGGGCTCACGGAGACCTGCTTCGGCGGCGGCGTTGAATGTGGGGCGCACCAGGGGTACCATCTGCGCGAGGCCGACCTGCCGGTGGAAGTGATCGACCCGCTTAGCGGCGGGTCCTTGGCCGACGGCCTCGAGGGCGAGGTTATGGTCAGCACCCTCGCCCGCAGGGGAAGGCCCCTGCTGCGTTACCGCACCGGGGACATGGGCCGCATGTTGCCCGGCCCCTGCGCCTGCGGCAGCCCGCTCAGGACGCTCGGCCCCGTGGCCGGGCGGATCGTAACCGACGGGGGGCCATCCAGGTGCTCACTCCGGAAAAGGGAACAGCGAACACGCCATGACAGACCTGCTCAAGACGCTCGGCCTCTGGCTTTCGGAAGGCAAGCCCGTCGCATCGGCCACCATCGTCACCCATGAGGGCTCCACTCCCCGCTCCGCCGGGAGCAAGATGATCGTGCGCCCAGGCGGGGAGATGTTCGGCACCGTGGGCGGCGGCCTGGTGGAGGCCAGGGTGCTCCAGGCCGCGGCCCGGGTGCTGGGCGACGGCGTGCCCGTGATCATGGATTTCGACCTCACCGGAGAGCTTGCGGCCGGGGCGGATATGGTCTGCGGGGGCAAGCTGCGCGTTTTCCTGGAGCGCATCGAGCCAGGTGCCGAAGCCGCGCTCTACGCCGAGCTGCTGCGCCGGGTGGAGCAAGGCGAGCGCGTGCTGCTGGCCGTGCCCATGGGCGGCGGCCCGCGCGCCTTGATTCCCGCGCGCGGAGACGCCCTGGGCGCCCGGTTGCCCCAGGGGCTGCTGGAGGGCGCGCTCCAGGCCGGGAAGGACATCCGCGCCCCGGTGGTCTTCGAGGCCCTGGAGGAGCGCTGGTTCCTGGAGCCCTGGGCCGGGCCGTCGCCGCTCTACATCGCCGGAGCCGGGCACGTTTCGCGCCCCACGGCCAGGGTGGCGTCCATGACCGGGTTTCGCGTCACGGTCATGGACGACAGGCCGGAGTTCGCCAACCGGAACCGCTTCCCCGAGGCCCACGAGATCATCGTGGAGGACATGCGCGCCTGCCTACAGGACAAGCCGATCGGGCCGGACGCCTCCGTGGTCATCGTCACGCGCGGGCATGCGGGCGACGCCGACGTGCTGGCCCAGGCCCTGCGCACCCAGGCGGGCTACATCGGCATGATCGGCAGCCGCCGCAAGCGCGACAGCGTGTACGGCAAGCTGCGCGCCCAAGGCTTCACGGACGCCGATTTCGATCGCGTGCGTTGCCCCATCGGGCTGGACATCGGGGCCGAAACCCCGGAGGAGATCGCCGTGAGCATCCTGGCCGAGCTCATCCAGGCCAGGGCCGCCAGAGGAGCCGCATGACAAGGCCTACGACCCCCGGAGCGCTGGGCTCCTCCGCGCTCACCTCAAGATCATGAGCCTGACCGTCTACCTGCTGCGCCACGGCCGGACCGCCCGGGAGGATCCCTGGCGGTTCCTGGGCCAGCGCGACGCCCCCCTCTCGGATGCCGGGCGCGACCAGATGCGCTGGTGGCGCAAGGAACTCGCGAGCCTGGACTTCGCCGGGGCCTGGTGCTCTGACCTGACGCGCTGCCGGGAGAGCGCCGAACTGGTGCTGGCGGGCCATGGCCTCACCGCCATACCCATGGCCGGGTTGCGGGAAATTTCGCTTGGGGAGTGGGACGGCCTGAGCGTCGAGGAGGTGCGCCGCAGCTACCCCGGCCTCTATGAGGCGCGCGGCGCGGACATCGCCGGTTTCAGGCCCCCCGGCGGCGAGAGCTTCGCCGACCTAGCGCAAAGGGCCGGCCAAGCCCTGAAGGATATCCTGCGTCAGGCCACAGGCCGCCCGGTCCGCTCCCTCGAAAACACGCATGAAGCCCTGCCCGGCGCGGACAACGCCAACATTCTGTTGGTGGCCCATGCCGGGGTGAACCGCGTGCTCATCTGCGACCTGCTGGGCTTCCCCCTGGAGGGTCTGTTCAGCCTCGGCCAGGATCACGGCTGCCTGAACGTGCTGCGCTTCGGCAACGGCAAGCCCGTGCTGCATGCCCTCAACCATGAAGTGCGTAACGAGTTTGCTGTCACCAGCCTCGGAATCCAACCCGAATAGCCCGGTAACTCTCCCCCTTTCAGGCAGTCCGAAAAGGAGCGACTATGCGGCCGACCCCAGTTCTTACCTCGGGGTGATGCCGCCCATGCCCATGTCGGGCCTTTCGTTGCTGCATGTTTAGAGCCACCTGGCGGCGTAGTCTCCGACCTCCTCCATGTCCTCAAACAGGTGCCGCCCCAGCCAGCCGCGGCGCACCGGACGATTGCCTCGCTCCAGGCAAGCGCTTTGCCGCGGCTGGCCTGACTGAATGGAGTCGATCCGGATCTTGTTCTTCTCCCACCAAGCTTGCAGGCGAAGGCTTGACCCGCCGGGTTTCTTCGGACCTCTCACTTCCTGGGAAGGGCGTCCTGGCTCAGGTTTTGGGGGAGGCAGGTCAGTCGCGGGATGTCATTATGTACAATCTCCTCGCCTGGGTTTACGACGAATGCAACTCTTCGGAACAACCTTTCGGGGGGCTCCCCCAAGTGCCCGGTTGCACGCCGAGGGCGCAGGATCGGGCAATAATCGAGCAGGAAAGTGTATTTTCTTTCAGGGCCAAAGGAGTCACAGTCACGAAGGAATAATGACACAATATCGAGGAGTTAACCACTTACCTCCTTGATATGACGATAGGGCGGGGTGAGCCATGAGAGGGCGGCGGAATCGACAGCGAGTCGAATCAATCCAAAGGGACATCGCCCCGCTGCGCCTTCTTTCCGGAAGCGGAGGTGATGAACTCGCTGCAGTCTTTCGATTCCGCTATGACTTCCATTTCAAGCACATGGCGGACGGGTTCCCCGGAGTAGACCACCGCAGGCGTCTGGTCGTCGAGCCGCATGATTTTGAGTCAACGCACATGTGCGCATTCGGCACGGACGGAGCGCTCCTGGCCGTAAGCACCTCCGTGCAGGCATCGCTCCCCCGCATTCCGGACGAATGGCCGGAATGGTTCGGCTTCTCCTCTCTCAACGATGAAGACCTTTCCCGTTCCGTGGTGAACACGCGCATGGTCCTCCATCCGGATGTGCGGGGCACGGCGTTCTTCGGCTCTTTCCGCTTCAATGTGCTGTTGCGCTGCCGCGAGATCGGATTCCGGCACGCGCTGCATTATTGCGACCCGGCCCTTGCGCCCCGGTATGAATCCCTCGGGCACAGGCAGTGGCACAAGCCTTTCGAGATAGTGCCGGGCCTCGTGCGCATCCCCATGATGATCAATCTCCGCGACCTCCGGGAGCATGACGGGGCGCTCGTATCCACGCACTTACCGCATCAGGACGCGACAACATGTGGAACGCTCTTGTAGACCGCCAGACCGGTTATGCGAACTTCACGCCTGAACTCATGAGCGCCATGCGCGGCATGGAACTCGCCGTGATCGGGGCCGGCGGCAACGGCGCGGTGATGGAGCATCTGGTCCGCCTCGGATTCGAACGCTTCACCATCATCGACCCGGACGTGGTGGAGCCCACCAATCTGAACCGCCTCCCATTCGGCACGGACAAGATCGGATTGCCCAAGGTGGCCGCTTGGCGGGACTATCTTCTCTCCGTCAATCCGGCCTCCAAGGTCATCCCGCACGAGATGAGCATCGATCGCGACCTCGCTCCGTGGTTGAGGGAAGTTCTCTCCGGGGCGGACCTGGTGTTCGCGGGAACGACCGACGTCGAGGCGAACATCGTGGTCGGCCGGATATGCGCGGAGCTCGGCAAACGCATGATCGTCGGACCGGCCTCTTCGGGGGCCTGGGTCGTCTCGACCTTCACCCACGAGGGAGGAATGACGCTCGAAGCGGCGGCAAGGCTGGGCACGGAAGGGCAGCGCCTCACGGAGATCGACTACGCCGCGGCGGCCAGGAAATTCCGGGACCTGACCTTCTATCCGGGCCGGGAAGGGAAATACGCTCCGGGCGTGGTGGAGGCCATGTTCCGGGGTGATCTCCCCGCGCGGTCCTGCAAGGTGTTCGTGTCGCTCACAAATGCCGCCATGGCCTTCGAGGCGGTGAAGAACACGGCGGCACTTCGCGGGCTGCCCTTTCGCGGGTCCGCGGTCACGGCGATGCCGGTATTCCATGTCTTCGATCCCTATTCGGGGTGCTCATACTACCACAACGCGCAAACGGGCGAGATAGGAATTCCCGACTGGATCACGGGCGCTGTCCGTTGGCAACGGTACGAAGCCCCGGACGACGGCGAGACACGGCAAGCGGCGGGATGCCGCAATGAGGCGGAGAACCACGAACCAAGGGGAAGCCATGAGTAAGGAGTGCAACGGTCAAAAACAGTCGAACATCGACCGGAGGCTGTTCTTGAAGGGCGCGATGGCTGGCGGCCTCGTCGCGCTGGCTGGCGGCATCGCGGGGCCGTTCAGGATCGTGGCCTGGGCCCAGGGCGGGCAGGGCGCGAAGGCGATACTGGCCGACCTCTCCAAGTGCACGGGCTGCCGCTTATGCGAGATGTTCTGCTCCTCGTACAATGCGGCGGCCGACGGCCTGCCCGCGACGCTTGGCAACCCGACGTACGCCAGAATCAAAGTCGCCAACTTCAACCCGGATATCGACGTTCCCGTGGTGTGCGCCATGTGCCCCAAACCGCCTTGCGTGGATGCCTGCCCCGTGACCCCCGATCCGGCCACGGGCAGAAAGGCCATCTTCCGCGACCAGGCCACCGGGACCATCAAGGCCGACGCCTCGCGCTGCACCACCTGCGGAAGCTGCGAAGCCGCCTGCGTGACGGGCGTCATCAGTCTGGACATGGGCCTGAAGCAGCCCGTCGGCATGTGCTCTCTGTGCGGCGGCGACCCCCAGTGCGTCAAACGGTGCCCTGCCGAGGCCCTCTCGCTGGTGCCGGTGGACGTCAACCGGGAGTTCTACGGACAGAGGGCCGATGCCGTGTTCAAGACCATGGCCCAACGCTGGTATGGAGGTATATGACATGACCAAGAGCCTGCCCGGCTACTGCGGAGCGCTTCTTGAAGTGAACCTGACAACGGGAAAAATCGAGAAGAAGCCCCTGAACGAAGCGGATGTCATTGCCTTTGGCGGCGGCCGTGGCCTCGGGGCGAAGATGCTCTGGGACCGGCTTGCCCCTGGCGCCGATGCATTGGGCCCGGACACCCCGCTGATGTTTCTCACGGGGGCCTACTCGGGGTTCCCCGTGCCGTGCGCGTCCCGCACATGCGTGGTGACCAAATCGCCGACCACTTCGGCGCTCAAGTCGAAACATGCCAACGCTTCAACGCTCGCCTACTCCAATGTCGGCGGGTTCTTCGCGCCGGAGCTCAAGTTCGCCGGCTACGACGGGATCGTCATCACCGGCAAGGCGTCGAGCCCGGTGTATCTGGCCGTCAACGGCGACAAAGCCGAATTGCGCGATGCCCAAAAGTTCTGGGGCAAGGGCACTGACGAGCTGGACAAGCTGCTGCCCAAGGAACTCGGCGACCACCGCTTCCAGTCGCTCTACATCGGCCCCGCCGGAGAGAAGCAGGTGCGCTACGCCTGCATCATGCATACGGCCTCCCGCGCGGCCGGAAGGTCCGGCACGGGCTGCGTCATGGGCTCCAAGATGCTCAAGGCCGTCTGCGTCCGGGGCAAGGGAGCCCCGGTGGCCTCGAACCGCGAAGCCTTCATGGCCGCCTACGAGCAAAGCATGAAGGCCATGATGACCAACCCCGATTTTCCGGGCCGGGCGCGCTACGGAACCGCCGCCGGGATCACCGCCAACAGCGAGCGCGGCGCCGAGTCCGTGCGCAATTACCGTGAAGGCACCATGGAGGGCATCGAAGCCATCGGCGGGGTTGCCTCGGAAAAAGAGTACTGGGTGCGCAACTACTCCTGCTTCGGCTGCCCCATCCATTGCAAGAAATCCGGCATGGTCAAGAGCGGCCCCTTCAAGGGCGTCTCGCACGACGGGCCTGAGTACGAGTCCGGCGCCCTGCTCGGCGCCAACCTCCTCATCAAGGATCTGCCCGGGCTGTTGAAAACCATCTACGAGTCCGACGACTACGGGGTGGACTTCATCTCGGCCGGCAACGTCATCGGCTTCCTCATGGAAGCAAAAGAAAAAGGCCACATCGACAGCACGTTCCTGGACGGCATCGACCTCAAATGGGGCGATGTGGAGTCGACGCGCCAGATGCTGAGGAAAATCACCTACCGCGAAGGTGTGGGCGACCTGGCCTCGCGAGGGGTCAAGGCGCTGGCCAAAGCCATCGGCAAGGACAGCGACTTCTACGCCATCCATGTGAAAGGGCAGGAGTGCGCGGGGCATAACGTGCATGTGAACCCGCCGATGGGCATGTCCTACGCCACGTCCAACCGGGGGGCGGACCACCTGTCGGGGCGCAGCATCGACCAGCAAAACTCCAGGGCGGCGCTCGACTGCCTGGGCGGATGCTTCTTCTCGGCCGGTACCGCGGGCCCGGGGGAATTCATGACCAACGCGCATTACGCGAGCCTCTATTCGGCCATCACCGGCCGTGAGTGCTCGGCCGAGGACTTCGTAAGGATTGGGGAACGCGCCTTCAACCTCGAAAAGATGTTCAACCTGCGCGAGGGATTCACCCGCGCAGACGACTGGCTGCCGGAGCGGTTCTTCACCGAACCCCTGACGGTTGGGCCCAAGAAGGGCGCGGTCCTGAAGAGGGACGAGTTCACCGGCGTCCTGGACCAGTTCTACAAGACCCGAGGCTGGGACCAGGCCACGACAAAGCCAAGCGATGAGAAATTGATCGCCCTTGGCCTTGGATTCACCATAGGTAAGAGCTGACCGTGACATGCCAGGCAGGGAGGTTTGCGCTCCAGATGGACAGACAAGGGTCCGGTGCGGTTGCCGCGTGCGGCTCGCCGCATTGCGCCGCACCGGCGCCCGCGTAACGTTGTCTGCGATCACGGTATTGCCCCGCGCAACCGCCCTGCCTGGCCGCATCCTGAGAGGGTCCAGCCCTGTGCCTCAGGCCACGTCACAGCGACGGCATGGCATGATGAAAGCCACTGGCCTGGCGGGCGGCTTCCGATTCCAGGCGCGCTCATACTGGGTCCGGCGGCAATTCGGAACATCGCCTCGGCGGTAGAAGCGCCGTTGGCAACCCCGGGTTCGCCTCCCGCGCCGGGCAGAGCCGGCCGCCCCCGCCTGAAACCACACGTAAGCGCTGCAGAACGTGATACTTCTCCTTGCCTTAATCCGGATATTCGGATTAAAGAATGAACCATGAAATCCATTTCCCAGTTGTTCAAAGCGTTGGGAGACGAGACGCGCCTGCGCATAGTCCATCTGCTCTTCGATGGTGAATTGTGCGTGTGCGACCTGACCCACGCCCTCGGGATGCCCCAATCCACCGTTTCCCGCCATCTGGCGCTTCTGAAGCATGCAAACATCATCACCGGCCGCAGGTGCAAGACCTGGGCGTACTACCGCCTCTCGGATGATGCGCTGCCCTTCGCCCGCGTCATTCTGGCGGCGCTCGGCAAGCACCTGGCGGATTCGGATCAGGCGCGCGAGGACCTCGCGGCCTTGGGGAAATACCGTTGCAGCCCGGAGAGGAACTGTGAGCAACCACCAAAACGGGGGTGAAGGTCATGAGCGGGAGTCTGCCCACTGAAGACCCCTTGATCAGGATGTACCGCGAACTCAAGCGGGCGCTGGCCAAGGATCAAAGTCAGGTGAAATGGGCCATGGTCATCGACCAGGCGAAGTGCATCGGCTGCCATGCCTGCGCCGTGGCCTGCGCCTCAGAGAACCGCCTCGGGCCAGGCGTGATCTACCGCCCCGTGATCGAGCAGGAAACCGGGACCTACCCCAACGTCGGACGCCGCTTCCTGCCGCGCCCCTGCATGCAGTGCGAGAATCCCCCCTGCGTCTCCGTCTGCCCGGTCACGGCCACCTGGAAGAACGCCCAGGGCGTGACCGTCATCGACTACAACCGCTGCATCGGCTGCCGCTACTGCCTCGCCGCATGCCCTTACGGAGCCCGTTGCTCGGACTTCGGGGGCTTCTACACCACCCGGACCGCCGAGGAGCCGGGCCTCGTCCAGGGCCGCTACGCCGCCCGCGCCTATGAGAAACAGAACGCCCCCGAGTACGGCCAGCCGTGGGGCGAGCGCGGCAAGGGCTCGCCCGTGGGCAACGCGCGCAAGTGCCACTTCTGCCTGCACAGGCTGGAGGTGGGACAGCTGCCCTCCTGCGTGACCAGCTGCGTCGGCCGCGCCACCTACTTCGGCGACCGCACCGATCCCGCCGCCCTGGTGAGCGGGCTCATCGGCTCGGCCCGCGCCTACACGCTCAAGCCGGAACTGGGCACCCGCCCGGCCGTATTCTACCTGGGATAGGAGGCTCACCATGAATGCACGCGTCAACAAGCCTCTTCTGTACCTGAGTTTCATCGGCCTGGCCGCCCTGGCCTACTCCGTGGTGGACGTCTTCATCCACCGCACCGGCGGGACGCACCTGGGCTCGTACGTGCCCTGGGGCATGGGCGTGGTGATGTACCTGCTGTTCGTGGGCTTTTCGGCGGGCGGGCTCCTGGTCTCGGCCCTGACCCAGATGTTCGGCGTGAGGGAGCTCAAGCCCCTGGGCGGCCTGGCCACCTACGCCGCCCTCGTGGCCGAGGTCTGCGCGGGCATCGCCATCGCCTCGGACCTGGGCCGCTTCGAACGCATGTTCAATTTCCTGCTCTCGCCGAGCCTGACATCCCCCATGTGGTGGATGTTCCTCTTCTTCTCGGCGGTGCTCTTCGTCTCATTCATGAAGGCCTGGGCCTTCGCCAAACGCGACGACGGCCTGGTGGCCTTCTGGAGCTGGGTGTCCATCCCCGTGGGGCTGTGCTTCTACTTCACCAACGGCTTCTTCTTCTCGGTGCTCACCGGCCACGGCCTGTGGAGCGGCCCCGTCGTTCCGCTCCTGTTCGTCTGCGCCGCGCTGCTGTGCGGCGGCGCGCTGGTCACCGCCCTGGCCTGGTGGAGCATGACGAACCGGGAGGGAGTCATACGGCTCGGCTGCGTCGTGCAGCTGCTTCTGGTGGCGTTCGTTGTGCTCGAGGGGCTTTGGCTCTGGATCGGCTGGCAGGGCGGGCGCGTCGAGACCCTCGCCGCCATGCGCAACCTCTCCGCCGGGCCCGGGGCCTGGGCCTTCTGGGGCCTGCACGTGTTCGCCGGCATGGCCCTGCCGCTGTTCCTGCTGCCCCAGACCGAGGACAACCCCGGCCTGGCGGCCTGGGCATGCCTCCTGATCCTGGTCGGGTTCGCCGGAGCGCGCTGGGCCTTCGTGGTCCCGGCCCAGAGCGTGCCCATGCTGCCCGGCCTGGATACCGCCTGGCAGCATCCGCGCCTGATGCTTTCGTACCTGCCGAGCCTGGCCGAATGGAGCATGGCCGCTGGAGTGAGCGGACTGGCGCTGTTCGGGTTCCTCATGGGGCCCCGGTTCTTCCCGGGGCTTTACGGCAGCGGCCCGCAAACCACCAAGGCCAGTTGAGGAGGCAAGCATATGGATCGCAGAGATTTCCTGAAATCCTCCGCGCTGCTCGGTTGCGCCCTGGCCGCGGGCGAGGGGCTGGCCCAGCCGGCCGGAGCGGCCGCGCCCCTCCAGACGCCCTACCAGGGCTACAAACCGGAAGGCATGATCTTTTCGGCCTGCCAGCAGTGCAACACCCAGTGCGGCATCAAGGTGAAGATCGAGAACGGCAACGTGGTCAAGATCGACGGCAGCCCGCTCTCGCCCTGGACCCTGACCCCGCAGCTCCCCTACAAGACCTCGCTTGCCGAGGCCGCGCTCATGGACGCCCCCCTGTGCCCCAAGGGCTACGCGGGCATCCAGACCCTGTACGACCCCTACCGCATCGTGAAGGTGCTCAAGCGGGCCGGAAAGCGCGGCGAGAACAGGTGGAAGGCCATACCCTTCGAGCAGGCCGTCAGTGAAATCGTGGACGGCGGAGACCTCTTCGGCGAGGGCAAAGTGGACGGCCTCAAGGACATCCTGGTCTGCCGCGACCCCAAGGTCTCCGACGCCCTGATGAAGGACGCCGCCGAGGTCTCCAACAAGAAGATGACCCTCGAGGAGTTCAAGGCCAAGCACGCGGACAACCTCAAGTACCTCATCGACCCGGACCACCCCGACTTCGGGCTCAAGAACAACCAGTTCTGCCTGAACTGGGGCCGCCTCAAGGGCGGGCGCAGCGAGCTCATCCGCCGCTTCACGGATTTTTCGGGAGGCTCCTACAACTACCACGGCCACACCACCGTGTGCCAGGGCTCGCTGTACTTCTCCTGCAAGGCCATGTCCGACCAGTTCGTGGAGGGCAGGTTCACCGACGGCTCCAAGTTCTACTGGCAGGCGGACACCGGCAATGCCCGGTTCATCTTCTTCGTGGGCGCGAACCCCTTCGAGGCCAACTACGGCCCGCCGCTGCGCGCCAGCAAGATCAGCCAGCTCACGGCGGACGGCGTGAAGATCGCCGTGGCCGACCCGCGCTGCTCCAAGACCGCCGCCCGGGCCTGGAAGTGGCTGCCTGTGCGGCCCGAGGGCATCGGCGCGCTGGCCCAGGCCATGATCCGCTGGATCATCGAGAACAAGCGCTTCGACGCCAGATACCTGGCCAACGCCAACCAGGCCGCCGCCAAGGCCGACAAGGAGCCCACCTGGACCCAGGCCTGCTGGCTGGTGAAGCTCTCCCCCGAGGGCAAGCCCACGGTGTTCCTGCGCGGCTCGGACCTGGGCATGGAGGTCCAGAAGCGCCCCACCAAGGACGGGAAGTCCGAGTGGAGCTTCGACCCGTTCATCGCGGTCAACGACAAGGGTGAGCCCGTGCCCTTCGACCCCAACGACGACAAGGCCGTCGCCGAGGGGCAGGTGTTCTTCTCCGGCGAGCTGAACGGGATCAAGGTGAAGACCGCGCTCCAGATCTACGCCGACGAGGCCGCCTCCAAGAGCTTCGACGAGTGGTGCAAGCTGGCCGGGGTGGAGTCCGCGGATGTGGCCGCCATCGCGGAGGAGTTCACCTCCCACGGCAAGCGGGCGGTGTGCGACCTGCACCGGGGCGTCTCACAGCATACGGCCGGGTTCTCCAACGTGGTCTCCTGGATGCTGGTGAACGTGCTGATCGGCAACCACGACTGGATGGGCGGCCTGGCCAAGGCCACCACCTTCAACCACGACGGCGAGCGCGAGGGAAAGCCCTTCAACCTCACGAAGCATCCGGCCAAGATGAGGGGCTGGGGCATCTCCATCATCCGCCACCAGACGAGCTACGAAAAGTCTTCGTTGTTCACTGGCTACCCGGCCAAGCGGGTGTGGTACCCCTTCGCCTCGGACATCTACCAGGAGGTCATCCCCAGCGCGGGCGAAATGTACCCGTATCCGCTCAAATGCCTGATGCTCTACATGGGCACGCCCGTGTATTCGCTCCCGGCCGGGCACGCCCTGGCGGCCATCCTGGCGGACCCGAAGAAGATTCCGCTGTTCATCACCTCGGACATCACCGTGGGCGAGACCAGCGTGTTCGCCGACTACGTCTTCCCGGACCTGACTTACCTGGAGCGCTGGGAGTTCGTGGGCTCGCATCCGTCCATGGCCCCCAAGGTGGGCGCGTTCCGCCAGCCCGCGGCCAAACCCATGACCGAGACCTGCACGGTCTACGGCCAGCAGATGCCCATCAGCCTGGAGGCCATGCTGCTCGGCCTGGCCGAGAAGCTCAAACTCGCCGGGTTCGGCGAGGACGCCTTCGGCAAGGGCCTGCACTTCAAGCACCAGGACGACATGTACCTGCGCATGGTCGCCAACCTGGCCTTCGGCGACAAGGCGGACGGGACGGAGAAGCTGCCCCCGGCCACCAGGGAGGACATGGACATCTTCCTCAAGGCCCGCGCGCACCTGCCGCCCTCCGTGTTCGACGCCAAGCGCTGGGAGGCGCTGGCCGGCCCCGAGCTGTGGCCCAGCGTGGTGACCATCCTGAACAAGGGCGGGCGCTTCCAGGAATACGCCCAGGCATATAAGGACGGGCAGCTGACCAACAAATACGGCAAGATGGTGGGCATCTACTTCGATAACCTCTACAAGGCCAAGGACTCCATCACCGGGAAGCCCTACCTGCCCTTCGCGGGGTTCGTGCCCGGCCCCCTGGACGTGGCGGGCAATCCCCTGCCCGACACCAGGGAAGGCTACGACCTGACGCTCATCACCTACAAGGCCGTGACGCAGACGAAATCCCGCACCTCGGGCAACTACTGGCTCCAGGCCCCGTATCCCGAGAACTTCGTGGAGGTTTCGGCGGCCGACGCGGCCAGGCTGGGCCTCAAGGACGGCGACGCGGTCAAGGTGCTCTCCGCCTCCAACCCCGAGGGCGTCTGGGATCTCGGGCCGCTCGGCAAGAAGCCGGTGGTGGGCAAGGTGAAGGTGCTGGAAGGGCTCCGGCCCGGAGTCGTCAGCTTCTCGCTTGGGCATGGCCACTGGGCTCAAGGGGCAGGCGCGTGGGAGATCGACGGCAAGAAGATCGTCCCTGACGCCAGGCGCGGCACGGGCATCCACGCCAACGCGGCCATGCGCCTGGACCCGGTGCTGAAGAACACCGGACTGGTGGACAAGATCGGAGCGAGCGCGGTGTTCTACCAATCGTCGGTGAAACTCGTGAAGGCGTAATCGACATGAAAAGTGAGGCCCCGTCAGGGGCCTCACTCCTTACCGGGGGCCAGCCGCCAGTGGCGGCTAGCCCGTGCAGGCGCAGCCGGACTCGGCGGGCGCGGCGGCCGGACGGAGCCCGCCCAGCTTCGCGGCCATCCGCTCGGCGATGCTGAGGGCATGGCCCATGATCTCGACCTCGGGCATCTCGTCGGCGCTGAAGAGGTTCCTGTCGAAGTCGATGAGCGAATCCGCGATGATCACGTCGGGCTCCAGCCCCTCCAGCACGCCCTGCATCATCCGCGTGGCGCACTTCAGGAAGCAGCCCTCCATGGCGACCACCAGGGGGGCGTTGCGCACCAGGGCGCGCTGGCCCGTGTTCTTGGTGAACGCCCCGCCCAGGCAGACGCGCACGGTCCGCTCCGGCAGGAGCGAATGGCAGAGGATGTTCGAGGCCTGCCGCGCGATCTCGCCCCGCAGGCACGAGCCCTCGCAGCACATGACGGCCACGGGCTTGGCGGACTGCCTCTGAGAGAAATCCTCGCAGAGCTGGCAGACGCCGGCAGGCTTGCGGATGTTCACGGTTTCGTACTGGTTCCCGCAGGCGGACGCGCACTCGGCAGCAGCGTTCTTTTCGCAACTCATGGCGTATTCCTCCGTTTTCCGGTTTCGTTGTGACTAGGGACGGCAGCCGCATGTGCCCGCCGGGATGCACGGGCCGGGCTTTTCGAGCAGCTCGTGCAGGATGCCCGCCGAGCTGGCCGTCAGGCGTTTGCACTTCTCCATGTTCTCCTGGGGGCCGAGGGCTTCGAGCACGTCGCGGCATCTGGTGTGCCCGGTGATGGCGCGCACCTTCTCGCGGAATTCGGCGGCCCGGGCGGCGATGTTGTCCCAGCACTGGCCGGGGCCGGTGCGCCCCTGCAGCACGCCCAGCGCCAACATGCCACCGGTGATGGCGCCGCACGTCTCCTCCTTGCTGCGGCCCATGCCGCCGCCGAACGCCGTGGCGGCCTTCGTCGCGAACTCGCCCGCCTCCGCCCCGGAGGCTTCGAGCAACGCCGCGAGCACGGATTCCGCGCAGTGGAATCCCCCCTGGAACAGCTCGTATGTCCTTTGCTCCACCTGAATCTTGTCCATCTTCGTTCTCCTTGTGTTTGCGGCCGGGCCGCAGCCCGGTTGACAACGCCGTTTGATCTGAATAGCTGTTTACAAGCTATCAACGATCAATTCTAACGATTATATTTGATATGGCTGATCGGGAACACCGAACAATAGTGGGCTGAAATGGAACTTCGCGATTTGAGGACGTTCGTGGCCGTGGCCGGGCTGCTCAGCTTCAACCGCGCGGGGGAGGCCCTGCACGCCGCGCAGTCCACGGTATCCGCGCGCATCGCGGCCATCGAGGCCGACCTGGGGGTCAAGCTGTTCGAGCGCCTGGGCAGGCGCGTGGCCCTGACCGAGGCGGGCGAACGCCTGCTGGACTACGCCCGCAAGATCCTCGACCTGGAGGACGAGGCCCGGGCCTGGGTCTCCGGCGAGGCCGAGGCCCGGGGCGCGCTCACGGTGCGGGTGCCCGAATCCTTGTGCGCGTACAGGATGGGCGGGGTGATCCGGCCCTTCAGGGAACGTTTCCCCAACGTCCGCCTGGGTTTCACGGCCTGCACCCTGGAGGGCCTGGAGAAGGACCTGCGCCAGGGCGTGACGGACCTGGCCTTTCTCATGGCGGATTCGGTGCGCGGGGGCGACCTTGTGGTTGAGCTGCTGGGGGTCGAACGCCTGGTGCTGGTGGCCGCGCCCGGGCACCGGCTGGCCGGGCGCGGGGCCATCGGCCCGGACGACCTCAAGGGCGAGACCCTGGTGCTCTCCACGGCGGACTGCTCCTACCGGAAGATGTTCGAGAGCCTGCTCTCAGACAGGGGCGTGGCGACGGCCGCCGGGGTGGCCTTCTCCAGCGCGGCGGCTTTGCGCGGGTGCGTGATGGACGGGGTGGGCGTCAGCATCCTGCCGGAGCTGGCGGTGCGCCGCGACGTGGCCGCCGGGCGGCTGGCCGTGCTGGACTGGGCCGAGGGGGAGTTGGAGACGGCCGTGCTCATGGTGCGCCACAAGGACAAATGGCTCTCCCCGCCCCTGGCCGCGTTCATGGACATGGTGCGCGCCAAGCTCATGGAGGGGGCCAAGGCTCACTCCATGAGCGGGGCGCGCACCATTTTGGAGAACCTGTTCGCCCCCCCGGAATCAGAGCATGAGCCGGGGCCAAGGTCTGGGTCGGAGGGGCGCTGCTGCTAGCCTGCCGCGTTGATGTCGAACCCTTGCACGAAGGCCTTGATCTCGTCGCGCACCCGCCGGTAGTGGGCCAGGGCTTCCTCCTCGGTGGCGGCGGCCTTGGCCAGGGCCGGGGGGTCGTCGAAGCCCGCGTGGATGCGCCGGGCCTTGCCGGGGAAGTACGGGCAGTTCTCGTTGGCGTGGCCGCAGAGGGTGATGATCCAGTCGAACTCTTTCGTGGCCAGGTCATCGACGGTCTTGGAGCTCTGGCCGGAGATGTCCACCCCGGCCTCGGCCATGGCCTTCACGGCCAGCGGGTTCATTCCGTGCCGGACCACCCCCGCCGAATAGGCCTCCATGTCGCCGGAGCGCAGCGCCCGGGCGAACCCCTCCGCCATCTGGCTGCGGCAGGAGTTGCCCGTGCACAGGAACAGAATCTTCGTCTTGAAAGGCATGACCTAACCTCTAGGGTTTGCAGGAGACATGGCACACGCCCAGCGGCGTCTCAACCGCGTGGGGGAACCACCTGCGTTTGATCCACAGGGCCACGTTCACCAGGGCGATGAGCACGGGGACCTCCACCAGGGGCCCGATCACCGCGGCGAAGGCCTGGCCGGAGTCGATGCCGAACACGGCCACGGCCACGGCGATGGCCAGCTCGAAGTTGTTGGAGGCCGCCGTGAAGGAGAGCGTGGCCGACTGCTCGTAGGTGGCCCCGGCCTTCCAGGAGAGCCAGAACGAGGCCGCGAACATGGCCAGGAAGTACACGCACAGGGGGATGGCCACCCGCACCACGTCGAAGGGCAGGCGCACGATGTACTCGCCCTTGAGCGAGAACATCACCAGGATGGTGAAAAGCAGCGCCGTAAGCGTGATGGGGCTGATCCTGGGCAGGAAAACCTCCTCGTACCACTGCTGGCCCTTCAGTTTCAGGCCCAGGAACCTGGAGGCCATGCCCGCCAGGAAGGGGATGCCCAGGTAGATGAACACGCTCTGGGCGATCTGGCCCATGGAGATGTCCACCGCCACGCCCTTCAGGCCCAGGACGCCGGGCAGGTAGGTGATGAACAGCCACGCGTACACCGAAAAGAACAGCACCTGGAAGATGGAGTTGAAGGCCACCAGCCCCGCGCAGTACTCGCGGTCCCCCGAGGCCAGGTCGTTCCAGACGATGACCATGGCGATGCAGCGGGCCAGCCCGATGAGGATGAGCCCCACCATGTACTCGTGATGGCCGGAGAGGAAGGCGATGGCCAGCAGGAACATGAGCACCGGCCCGATGACCCAGTTCTGCACCAGGGAGAGCCCCAGCACCCGCGCGTTGCCGAACACCTGGCCCAGCTTCTCGTACTTCACCTTGGCCAGGGGCGGGTACATCATCAGGATGAGCCCGATGGCGATGGGGATGTTGGTGGTGCCCACCTGGAAGAACTCCACCACGCCGCGCACGCCGGGCATGGCCCAGCCGATGAGCACGCCCGCGAACATGGCCGCGAAGATCCACAGGGTCAGGTAGCGGTCCAGAAAGGAGAGCTTTTTCGTGATGCTTTCCGTCATATACGGCCTCCAGGCCACTGGTTGGCGTTCATGACACCCCGCATGACGGGGCATCCGGGTTCAGGCGTCCCAAAAAGGTCTCGCGATGAAATAGATGCCCAGCAGCGCGATCATGCCGCCCGCGCCCTTGCGGAACCAGTCCCCGCCGGTGCGCACGGCCCTGTTCTCCAGCCAGTGCCGCACCAGGGCCGTGGAACTGCCCGCCGCGACGATGGGCGCGCAGTGCCCCACGGCGAACAGGACGATCAGCGCGACGCCCGTCATGATCTTCTGCTGGATGGTGATGATGGCCAGGATCGGGGCGATGAAGCCGAACGTGCAGGAGCCGGACAGGACCCCGTACGCCAGGCCGAGCAGGAACGCCCCGCTCATGCCCCTGACCTTCAGGCGCCCCATCAGCCCCCCGGACAGGGAGCACCTGGCCACCCCGAGCATGTCCAGGGCGACCCACACCAGGGCCGCGCCCACGGCGATGGTCCAGTACGGGCCGATGTCCCCGAGCATCCGCCCCAGCAGGGAGCAGGCCACGCCCACGGCGGCGATGGTCAGGAACAGCCCGGACGTGAACGCCAGGGCGTATTTGACGGCCTCCCGCCCACGTATCAGTTGCCCCTGCCCCGCCACGTAGCCCACGATGAGCGGGATGGAGGCCAGGTGGCACGGGCTGAACAGCACGCTCACCACGCCCCAGAGGAAGCAGCCCACGGCGGCGACCGCGAAGCTGTCCACCATCCAGGCGTTGATCGTCATGAAGATGTGGTCGAGCACCGTGGGTTCCTTATTGGGCCAGGAGCCTGTCCAGGATTTCAGCGATGGATTTCCTGTCGAAGAAGCCCTCGTGCCGGTACGTCTCCTTGCCGTCCCTGTCGTAGAATATCTGCGTGGGGATGGCGCGGAGCCCGTACTTCTTGCCCTGCTCGGGGTTCTCCCAGACGTCGATGAAGATGATGGCGGCCTTGCCCGCGTAATCCTTCTCCAGCGCGTCCATGACCGGGATCATCATCTTGCACGGGATGCAGGACTTGGCCCCCAGGTCCACCATGGTCACCGTGCCCTTGGCTGGCACCTCGGGCAGAGGCGCGGCCAGGGCCTGTGTGGCAAGGACCGGCACGGCGATGCACGCCGCCAAAACCAGCGCGGCCGCCGTGCCGACGAAACCTCCCCTCACAGCCCCGCCCTCTCGCCCACGGAGGCCTTCCCGGCCCGCATGACCGTGAGCACGTCCTCCCGCTCCAGGGCGAGTTGCCTGTCCTTGACCTTCTCTATGCCCAGGTCGGTGACGATGACGTGATGGTTCAAGGGTATTCCCTCGCGCTCCATGATGGCCTTGGCGCAGCCGACCTGGCACCCGTCCAGGACCATGACCTGGGGCGTGTCCTTGGCGGACTTGATGAACCCGCCGAGCCCCCCGCCGATGCCGGCCAGGCAGAACATCTTCCCGAAACCTTCGCGCGTGAGTTCCACGGCGGCCTGGTTCGTCAACTGCCCCACATTGGAGCCCCCTGAGCAGGCCAGAATCATGATTTCACGCTCTTTCGAGCAGCACGTAGCGTTCATTGTCGCCTCCAGCGTCTTATCCGTTGATCCACCCGGCGATTTCCGCCTTGGACGGCACCTTGCCGACGCACTTCACCTCGCCATCGACGGCCACGGCTGGCGTAGCGAACACCCCCATCCGCGCGATTTCCTGAAAATCCTCGACCTTGACCACGGTGACATCCGCCCCCAGTTCGGCAGCGACGGTCCGGACGAGCTTCTCGACCTCGCGGCACTTGGGGCAGCCGGGACCCAACACCTGAATATCCATGCGTCCTCCAGGGCTACAGGATGATGTTGAACAGATAGCCCACCAGCAGGATGCCCAGACCCACGACCCCGACGAACACTCCCAGCAGGCGCGGCTTGAGCACCTTGCGCAGGATGACCATCTCCGGCAGCGAGAGCGCGATGACGCTCATCATGAAGGCCAGCACCGTGCCCAGGGCGGCCCCCTTCTCCAGCAGGGCCTGCGCCACGGGGATGATGCCCGCCGCGTTGGAGTACATGGGGATGCCCAGGCCCACCGCCGCCAGCACTGACCACCAGGCGTCGCGGCCCATGATGGAGGCCATGAACCCCTCAGGCACCCAGCCGTGGATGCACGCGCCCACGGCGATGCCCGCCAGGACCCACGGCCAGGTCCGGCCCACGATGTCCCTCACGGCGTCGAGGCCCGCGCGCACCCTGCCCGGCCAGCCCGGCTCGGCCTCGGGCTGGTCCTGCCCGGCGTGGATCAGGCGCACCCATTCCTCCAGGTGCCCCTCCATCTTCAGCCGCCCGATGACCCAGCCGCTGGCCACGGCCACCAGCAGGCCCGTGACCAGATACAACCCGGCCACCTTCCAGCCCGTGAGCCCCAGAAGCAGCACCAAGGCCACCTCGTTGACCATGGGCGCGCTCACCAGGAAGGAGAAGGTCACGCCCAGGGGCACTCCCGCCGTGACGAAGCCCACGAAGAGCGGCACGGCCGAGCAGGAGCAGAACGGGGTGACCGTGCCCAGCAGCGCGGCCATAACGTTGCCCCAGGCTTCGCCGCGCCCGGCCAGCAGCCTGCGGGCCCTGGCCGGGGTGAAGAAGGAGCGGATGATGCCCACCCCGAACACCACCAGGGTCAAAAGGAGCAGCACCTTGGGGCCGTCGTAGAGAAAGAAGGCCAGGGCGCTGGCGAAGGCCGACCCCCTGTCCAGCCCGAGCAGGCCGTAGGTCGCGGCGTCGGCCCAGGCTTCCAGGTGCATGTATACGGCGATCCACAGGGCCAGCGCCGGGACGCCCAGGGCCAGGATGCGCTTTATTTCTCCCCGTCCGGCCTGCCCGGGCGCCTTGTCTGGCGCGGGCGGCGAAGGGGCCGCCTCCGGGGGGGCGATGCCTCCGCCCGGGGCGTCGATGCGAAGTTCTCTCAGGTCGTTCATGTTTCCCTCCCCGCCTTGCCGCCTACTTGGCGGGCTTCACGGAGCAAATGTTCTCGCGCCGGATGTCGTCCAGCCCGAACAGCAGCCGGGCGATCTCGGGGTCGTCCTCCAGCCAGGTATCCAGGTGCGTAAGGAGCGTGCGCGCGTGGGCGCTCTCCCCTTCGGCAAGCGAATAGTTCACCCACTGGCCCGCCTTGGCGCTCTGCACCAGCCCGGCGTCCTCCAGCACCTTGAGGTGGTTGGAGACGGTGGGCTGCGCCACGCCGAGCGCCGCCTGCAGCTCGCAGACGCACATGGGCCTGCGCTTGAGCATCTTGACGATCTTGACCCGGTTGGCGTCGGACAGGGCCTTCATGAGGCGAAGGAATGACTTCATGCGTGTATCTCCATATTTGCATTTGGCTATATGCTCGGTTTTTTCGGACGTCAAGCGCGGATGAGGCAAAATACTTCACCGCGATGAAAATTGCCCTCTCGCCGCCTGGGCCAAGGGTTTGCCAGGCTCAGGGCGGATTGCGGCCGGAGGGGAGGATGGCTCTCCAATGGCAAAAGCCTGGCCCGGCGCGGGCCACCCCCGCGCCGGGCCAGGCTTTCTCTAACGCCTTGCCAGCGTTGTAATCGCCGGGTCGCGGGCACCGGACCCGTTGCCGGGCTCCCGTCTTGCGACCCGTCCCCTGCGGCTGAAACGCCCGCCCGCCCGCTCAGGCCGGGAAGAGGTTGTTGATCTTGCAGGCCGCGCAGGCCGCGCCGAAACCGTTGTCGATGTTCACCACGGTCACGCCGCTGGCGCAGGAGGTGAGCATGCCCAAGAGCGCCGAGAGCCCGCCCAGGGCCGCGCCGTAGCCCACGGAGGTCGGCACCGCCACGATGGGCTGCTGCACCAGCCCGCCCACCACGCTGGCCAAGGCCCCCTCCATGCCCGCCACCACGATGATGACCCGCGCCTTGCGGATGTGCCCCAGGCGGTCCAGCAGGCGGTGGATGCCCGCCACGCCCACGTCCGAGATCACGGTGGCGTGGCTGCCGAGCATCTCGCAGGTCTCCCGGGCCTCTTCGGCCACGGGGAGGTCCGAGGTGCCCGCGGTGACGATGGCCACCTCGCCTTCCTTATAATGTATTTCGCCGCGCACCAGGGTCAGGGTCCGGCCCAGGGGGTTGTAGCGGGCCTCGGGGCAGACCGCGCGCACATGCTCCGCCATCTCCGGCGAGACGCGCGTGGCCAGCACGTTGGCGTGCTCCCCCATGCGCTGGAAGATCTCGCCCACCTGCTGCGGGGTCTTGCCCTCGCCGTAGATCACCTCGGGGAAGCCGTTGCGCAGGGCGCGGTGCAGGTCGATCTTGGTGTGGCCCATGTCCAGAAAGGGCAGGTCGCGCAGGCGCTCCAGGCCCTGCTCCACGTCCAGGCTGCCGTCCTTGATGCTGGCCAGAAGCCGCCTCAGATTCTCGTGCTTGTCCATATTCTCTGTATTTCCAGCCTACGGCGTTTTTTCGTTGAGGCTGCCCATGCGGTAGCCGCCCAGGTCAACGGCCACGTGTCGGTAGCCCAGGGTTTTGAGCCGGGCGTCGATGCCGTGGAGCCTGTCGGCCTCCACCAATTCGCCCACCAGCTCGCGCGACACCTCGATGCGGGCCAGGTCCCCGTGGCTGCGCAGGCGCACGGCCGGGAAGCCCAGTCCCTTGAGGAAGCTCTCGGCCTGGTCGATGCGCCTGAGCTCCGCGTCCTCCACCACGACACCGTGGGGGATGCGCGAGAGCAGGCAGGCCCCGGCGGGTTTGTCCCAGGTGGGCAGGCCCCGCTCCCGTGAAAGCTCGCGGATGTCGCGCTTGGTCAGGCCCTCGGCCAGCAGCGGGCTTTCGATGCCCAGTTCGCCCAGGGCCTTCATGCCCGGGCGGTAGTCGTCCAGGTCGTCCAGGTTGGTGCCGTCCAGCACGTGGGCGATGCCCTCGGCGGCGGCCGCCTCCCGGAGCAGGCCGAAAAGGGTGCGCTTGCAGAGGTAGCAGCGCTCCGGCGGGTTGTGGCGCAGAATTTCCGGAAAGGCGACCTCCAGCAGCAGATGGCGCGCGCCCATCTCCCGGGCGGCCCTGACGGCGTCCTCCCGCTCGGCCTCGGGCATGTAGGACGTGACGATGGTCGCGGCCAGCGCGCCGTCGCCCAAGGCTTCGCGGGCGGCGTGCAGCAGGAAGGTGCTGTCCAGCCCGCCGGAGAAGGCCACCAGGGCCCGGCCCATGCCCGCAAGGGTGCGGAGCAGATTGCTAAGCTTCTCCTCTTTCGGGATGGCGTGCTTCATGGCCCCTCCGCTCACTTCCGGCACACGGCGATGGCCGCGTAGACCTCGGCCAGGGTCAGGCCGTGGCGGCGGGCCAGCTCCCGGCAGTCCTCCAGCTCGGGCTTGGAGCGCAGCACTTTACCGCCTTGCAGGGCGTTCTTGATGGTCACGGGCCCCAGAGGCGTCTCCAGGCGCTCGAAGGAGATGTCCAGCACGGTCTTCTCCAGCGGGAAGCTCTTCACCCCCAGGGTGGTGGTGTGGCGGAAGAGCAGCTCCTTGAAGCGCTCCTCGTCGCCTGCGGAGCACAGCAGGGAGACGCAGGTGGCGGGCCGGTTCTTCTTCATCAGGATGGGTGTGAAGTGTACGTCCATGGCCCCGGCCTCCATGAGCAGGTCCATGGCCACGCCAAGGGCCTCGGCGGTCATGTCGTCGATGTTGCACTGGAGCAGGCGCGCATCCTGGACGCGCCCCGCCTTTTCAGAGGCCGCCGCCCGGGCCAGTTGCACCCGCAGCACGTTGGGGATCTCCGCCTCGCGGTGGCCGATGCCGTAGGCCGTCTTCTCCACCACCAGGGCGGGGGTGGCGGTGAACTGGTCCGCCAACGCGGCGATGATGGCCGCGCCCGTGGGGGTGGTGGCCTCGTGCCTGGCGGCCCCGCGCGTTGTGGGCGCGCCCTGGAGGATCTCCGCCGTGGCCGGGGCCGGGACGGGGATGAGCCCGTGGGCGCAGCGCACGAAGCCGCCGCCCAGCTCCACCGGGGAGGACCACACCGCGTCCACGCCCAGGCTGTGCAGGCAGACGGCCGCGCCCACGATGTCCACGATGGAGTCCGTGGCGCCCACCTCGTGGAAGTGAACCTCGCCCAAGGGCTTGCCGTGCACCTTGGCCTCGGCCTCTGCCACCTTGCGGAAGATGGCCAGGCTGGTGCGCTTCACCGCCTCGGAAAGGGCGCTGCCCGTGATGATGGCCTCGATGTCCGCCAGGTTGCGGTTGGGGGCGTGGCCGTGATGCGGGTGCCCGTGCTCGTGATGATGGCCGGGTTCGCTCCCGCCGTGTTCGTGGGAACGCCCGTGATCGTGGTCGTGAGCGTGGGTGTGGCTATGCCCATGCTCGTGCGGATGGCCGTGATGGTGCGCGTGCCCCTCGTGCTCGTGGGAATGTCCGTGCCCATGGCCGGACTCTTCTCCCTGCTCGTGCTCGTGGAGATGCTCGTGCCCGTGCCCGTGGCCCCCCTGGTTCTTGAGGGCGACATCCACCCGGACGCCGTGGATGCCGTGCCGCGCACCCTCGGAAACAACCAGCTCGAACTCGTGGTCCAGCCCCAGCTTGGAGAGCTCGGCCCGCAGATAATCCGGGTCCACGCCCAGGCCGATCATGGCGGCCAGGTTCATGTCCCCGCTCAAGCCTGCGAAACAGTCGTAATAGAGTATCTTCATGGTCTCATGCGCCTGCGCGCGGGTTTCCGGTCCGTCCGCCGGGCCTCGCGGGGAGGCCCGGCGTCCACGGGGCTTATTCAAGTCCGCTCTTGAAGTGGCCTTTAATGACCTCCACCCGCTGCTGGAAGTCCGGCCCCTCCATCTCGGCGGCCACGCGGGCCAGTTCGTCCGGGATGGCGATGTGCTGCGGGCATTTCTCCAGGCACTCGCCGCAGGCCACGCACTGGGAGGCGAACCCGGGCTGGCCGCTGCCGGTCATGCCGCTGCCGAAGGCGGTGTACATGAACCGAGCCTCGTCCTCGTTCCCGAACATGTGCATCTTGTTGAAGAAGTCGAAGCACTTGGGGATCTGGACTCCCGCCGGACAGGGCATGCAGTAGCCGCAGCCCGTGCAGCCCACCTGCATCAGTTCCTTGTATGTGCGACCCGCCCTGTCCACAAGGTCCATTTCCCGCGCGCTGAGGGAGCCAGCGTGGGCCACGTCGGCAACGGCCAGGTTCTCTACGATGTGGGCCTCCTCGTTCATGCCCGAAAGCAGCACCGTGACCCCTGGGTGGTTCCAGACCCAGCGCAGGGCCCACTCCACCGGGGTGCGTCTGACCGGGGCTTCGTTCCAGATGGCGGCCACGGCCGGGGGCGGGGTGGGCAGGCCCAGGTTGCCGCCCCGCAGCGGCTCCATGACGACCACGCCGAGCCCCTTGGAGGCCGCGTACTCCAGACCCTCCAGGCCCGCCTGGAACTGCTTGTCCAGGTAGTTGTACTGGATCTGGCAGAACTCCCAGGGGTAGCCGTCCACGATGCGCGCAAAGTCCTCCCCCAGGCCATGGAAGGAGAACCCGGCGTTGACGATGCGGCCGTCGCGCTTGGCCTGGTCCAGGAACCCGCCCACGCCCAGGGCCTCCAGCCTGTCCCAGGAGACGCCTTCCAAGGCGTGCACCAGGTAGTAGTCGATGTGGTCCGTGCCCAGCTTCTCCAACTGGGCGTTCAGGTAGCGGTCCATGTCCTGCCGGGTGTCGATGAGCCAGGTGGGCAGCTTGGTGGCCACCTTGACCTTGTCCCGGTAGCCGTCCTTCAGGGCCTTGCCCAGCAGGGTCTCGCTCTCCCCGCCGTGGTAGGGCCAGGCCGTGTCCACGTAGTTGACGCCCTGGTCGATGGCCCCCCGGATCTGGTCGATGGCCCTGGGTTCATCGATGGCGCCGCCGTTCATGGGCAGACGCATGCACCCGAAGCCGAGAATGGAGAGCTCGTCCCCCGTCTTGGGCATTTTTCTGTAGAGCATCGAAAGCCTCCTCGTCCTTGCGGACACGCTTTTCGTTGGATGTTCCCGCCGCCCTTGCGCGGCGGTTCACTCAATACGCGCAGGGCCGCCAGGGTTGAACGCCCATTCCTGCCCGATTCTTGCCCGATCCTGCCGCGCCCGGGACGAACGCGCAGGGCGGGGCGGGCCGGCGGCGCCGGTCTATGCGAGGGAGGATTCGTGCAGGCCCGCCGGATCGAGGTGCGCGGACGCACGAGGACGGCGTGGAGTCGTTACGGGGTGAGGCCGTGGCCGGTTCCGCCCCGGCGCTGCCTTCGGCGGCGTTCCGGCGCGACGCCGTTGTGTCGATCCCGACGGCCTCCGCGCCCGGCGGCGGGGCCAAGCCGCTAGCGCCCGGCCATGCTGCGCAGGCTCTTGATGTCGCGCAGGGGGGGCGCGCCGAACATGCGGCTGTATTCGCGGTTGAACTGGGAGTGGCTCTCGTAGCCCACCTGGAAGGCCGCGCTGGAGGCGTCCATGCTGTCCGTCAGCATCATCCGCCTGGCCTCGTGCAGCCGCAGCCATTTCTGGAACTGCAGCGGGCTCATGGCGGTGAGGGCCCGGAAATGGCGGTGAAAGGTGGAGGGGCTCATGCTGGCCTGGGCCGCCAGGTCCTCCACGCGCAGGTGCCGGGCGTAGTTGTCCTTCAGCCAGTCGATGGCCTGGGCGATCTGGTGGCTCTGGGTCCCAGCGGCGGCGATCTGCCTCAGGCGGGGCCCCTGGTCGCCCACGAGCAGGCGGTAGAGGATCTCCTTCTGGATGATCGGGGCCATGATGGGGATGGACTCGGGCTCGTCCAGCAGCCCCAGCAGGCGGTTGATGGCCCCGATGAGCGGCAGGTTAACCACCCCCACGGCCATGCCGCGTCCCGCGGTCTGGCTGCGGGGGGCGGGCAGGTCGCTGTCCACCATCATCTGGGTGATGGCGCGCTGGTCCAGCCGGAGCACCAGGCCCAGGTAGGGCTTCTCCCTGCTGGCCTGGGTGACCTGGGCCACCACCGGCAGGTTGACCGAGGTGATGAGGAAATGCCGCGCGTCGTAGGTGTAGAGCTCCTTGCCGAGCAGCACGCGCTTGGAGCCCTGGGCGATCAGGCAGAGGCTGGGCTCGTGCATGTAGCTGGTCTGCTCGGTGGGGCTCTCCCGCCGGACCAGGGTCAGGGCCTGGATGGGCGTATCCAGCCTCTCGGCCTGCGCGGTCCATCGGGCAATTCCCTCGGCCAGCGTCTCGGAAGCGGCCCTGAGTTCGGCGGATTCGTCTTCTGGACTAAGTTTTTGATTCAACATGGGAATGCCTCTCGAGGGCGGATACGGCGATACTATCCATTCCACCCCGGCGCGCAACACGCCAACGCCACCTCCGCCAGGATCAGGCAAAAATCAGGCAGAATCGTTCAACCGTGCTCGCTTGAGCGGCTTGGGGCCTCAACCGTCCTCATGCGGGTCATGGTTGTTCGACCGGCGCGAGGGGGCTACCTCCCCTTGGCCACGCAGCGGTCCGCCACGATGTTGTCCAGGATGCGTTCGTGCAGCTCGTGCGCGGGCTGGCTCTTCGCCTTGTCGTAGAAGGCCCGGTACTGCTCCAGGAAGGCCGGGTCCAGCCCGCCGGAGGCGTTGGCCCTCCCGAACGTGAGCATGTATTTGCGCCCGCCAAGGCTCACCGCGCCGGAGCAGTACGCCGCGATCACGTCCGGGTGGAACGGCGAGAGGAAGGCGTACCAGGCGGCCTGGTCGTCGAAATCCACGATCACGCGGCCGACCCCGTGGCGCAGCAGGATCTCCGCCGCATCGTCCGGGGCGGCCAGGGCCAGGGGCCTGCCGTCGCGCCCGAAGAGGGACGTCACCAGGTCCACAACATGTTCGCCGGTGTATGGCGAACAGGGCGAAAAGGGCGACAGCGGCAGGACCTTGTGCTCGCGCCCGGCCAGGGCAACGATTTTGTCGCACGCGGGCAGCTCGGGGTAATACCCGGCATAGACGGTATGGTAGGATTTGAGGCCCCTGAGGAACTCGACACGCTCGCGCACGTCGTCCGCCAGGTTGTGCGGCAGGCCGTGCAGCGCCACGCCCAGGGCCAAGGCGGCCGCCGCCGCGTCCAGGGCCTTCTTGAGGCCCGCGCGCTCGCCGGACAGGGTACGCGCAGCCAGATGCAGGCCCACGGCATGGATCGCCGCCGCGAACACCATGCCGAACAGGAAGGTGCTGTGGGCCATGATGGCCCGCGAGGTGAGCACCGCGCACAGGCCCACCTGGGTGAGCAGCAGGGCGGCAGCGCCCCAGGCCGGGGCGGCCTCGCGCCGCAGCCGTGGGATCATGGCCCCAGCCGCGAGCCCCAGCGCGGCCACGGCCCAGAGCCAGGGAGAGTAGGCGTTCTGGCGGGCGATGTCCTGGAGCAGGAGCTGGCCCAGGTTCCCGGCGTAAGCGGAAACGCCTTGGGCCAGGGCGAAGGTCCCGGCGAAGAAATTCAGGAAGAACACGCAGGCGCTGTCCGGCAGGTAGGCGGAGGCGGCGGGGAGGACGCCGTAGCGCACCTGCTTGTCCATCAGCCCGATGTCCGCCACGCCCAGGATGTGGAAGTTCACCGCCGCCACGGCCCCGTAGGCCGCCAGGCAGACCAGGGCAGCCCCCAGGGCGGTGCGCCAGGGCCTGCGCCGGAAGGCGGCCAGGACGGCGGCCATGAATCCATAGAGCACGGCGAAGCCCACCACGATGGTGGTGGCCAGGGACACCGCCACGGCCTGGACGTGGAGCGCCACCCGGTACTCCCTGGAGCCGGGCCGGGCCGCATGCTTCCAGAGCAGGTAGGCGAAGCAGGCCACCGAAGCCGAGGCGGGGAAGTTGGCCTTGCTGAAATTGTTGGTGAACACCAGCAGCGGCGCGCCCGCCAGGAACGCGCTCTGGGCCACCAGGGCGTAGAGCGCGCTGCCCGTGCAGGCCAGCACGAAGTCGCACAGGCACACCAGCAGCACCAGGCAGTAGATCACCGTGCCCAGGGCCGCGTAGGACGGGTCGAACACGACGCTCAGCAGGTAGTGGATGCCGGAGAACTTGGTGGGGAAGTAGACCAGCTGGTCGTACTGGGCCGGGAAGATGCTGCCGCTGCGCGCGCAGTCTGCCAGGTACTTGAAGTAGTAGAACACGTCCCCGCCGAAGTCCGGGTAGACCCCCTTGGCGAACAGCACATAGAGGGCCAGGACGGCGGCGACCGGGAAAAACAGGACCAGCGCCGGGGTCCAGTCAGCGCCGCGAGGGCCTCCGCGCCTGAACACGGCCCCAAGGCCCGCTCCCAGACAGCGCACGACCCAGGCCGCCTGACCGCGCAGCAGCCACGAGCCCGCCAGCAGGGCAGGGCCGTACATCCAGGCCGAATACAGCCCCAGCGCCCCCAGGGTGAAATTCGCCAGCGAGACGAGCCCCAGGCCGCAGATGCCGCTGGCGGCCAGCCTCCCCGAGTCCGGCGAGCCGTCCCCGCCCGCACCGGCGGTCTCCAGAAAGGCCGCGCCCAGGGCGCACACCCACACGAACCCGGCCGCGACGACGCACAGCTTGAGCGCGCCAGACAGAACGACCGGCGCGCCGAGGCTTGAAAACCCGGCCCCCCAGATATCGAGCTTCGCGGCGCAGGCCATGGCCACAGCCCAGAATACGGGCAACGCCAGGCCCGCCGGTCCATGGGCGGTAGATCGTTCGGTCATGCTCGGAACCTTTCCATCTCCATAAGCCTGGCCGCCGCGCTGAAGCCTGGCTCGCAGGCTATGGGGTTCGGCCGGAACGCTGGCGGGACGGTGATTGTCCTTGGGGAGGAAGTCAAGCGCGAGAGAGGCTTCCGTCGAACACGCGCGGGATGGCTCTGCCGCCTCCGGGCGCGCCCAGGGCTACTCCGGGGCCTGGCCCATGAGCCGACGCTCCATTCCCGGTCATCGCCATGCAAAGCCCTATAACCAGGAGGGGTTTCGACAATTCGAGTCCTCCCGGTTCACGGCTGGCGTCCGCCAAGCTTTTCCATCCGTCCCGCTTGCCCAGATCAGCAACGGCGGCATCCTGCCCGGGAGGGCAACCTTTCAAAATATTAAATTCGTGTCATTTCGCCATGTAAACAATTTCTCATTGCACATTTTAACCTCATCGACCCCATTTTTTTAAGAAATTTGTTGCTGAAGAACTTCTTAATAATTATTAGTAGGTGTAGCTAAAAAAATTTGAGAGCAATGCCTGTTTTCAATATTCGCGTTGTCACAAGACTAGAACTGAGCTAAGAAGGGAACAAAGTACTCCTTCATTTTTTATCACCATGAGGCATCATCTTGATATGTCGGTAGAAAAATGGGTGGAGATAGAAACCGGCCTAGAAACCTTGGACTGAAATGCGGCGGACGTCGATATCGAACACCATGTTGGGTTTTGAAGGATTCGCTCCGGAGACACGCTCTACGGCACCGCGAGTTCTTATCGCGGATGAGCATACAATTCGTCAGGAATTTTAAGGAACGACAAGGGAGGCTTTGAACATGTATCACGGCAAGCGGTTTTTAACTGTGCTATGCGGCTTGGCATGCTGCTCGGCCATACTATTCGCCGCGCTCTCCGCGACCGCGGCGATGGACGATGCGGGGATGCCGGTAGAAAAAATGCGGCAAATGGGCAAAACTACCGCGGCGCAACGCAGTGCGGCTGCTTTGGAGAAAGCCCGTCAGCAGGCCAGCACTCCCAGCGCCGCTGCCATCGCCTCCGGCGCCAAGAGCGCGGCGGCGCCGGCGGCTGTCGTCCCGCAGCCTCTCGGCCAGGCCGACCTGTTCGGGCCGTACCCCAACTGGGCCTGGAGCCCCCTGCCTGAGTTCACCAACGGCAACTTCGCTGGTACTTACATACCCGGCACCGGCATCCGCAAGTTCGTGAACCAGCTGCCCACCTTGTTCGCCACCACCACCGATGGCATGAACAAGAAACTGTCCATGGGCGTTGCGGACACCATAACCTACCCGGGCACCGACTATTACGAAATCTCCCTGGAAGAGGTGAACTACACCTTCCACCAGGATCTGCCCCCGACCAAGCTGCGCACCTACCGCCAGACCAACAACGGCACCAATCCGCAGACAGGTCTGAACACTGTTGCCCCGCCCGCTTACAGCTACCTTGGGCCGGTCATCGTCGCCGCCAAGGACCGCCCCGTGCGCGTCAAGCTGACCAACAACCTGCCCGTGACCGCCGCCGGCGGCAACCTGTTCGTGCCTACGGACCTGACCATGATGGGCGCGGGCATGGGGCCCAACGGCACCAACTCCTACCCCCAGAACCGCGGCACCCTGCACCTGCACGGCGGCATGAACCCCTGGATCAGCGACGGCACGCCCCACCAGTGGATCACGCCCGCCGCCGAACCCGGCCCCTACACCCGCGGCGTCTCCACCCAGGAAGTGCCCGACATGCCCCCCCCGGGCGGCGGCAGCACCACCTTCTACTACACCAACCAGCAGAGCGCGCGCTTGATGTTCTACCATGACCACGCTCTGGGCATCACGCGCCTGAACGTGTACGTGGGCGAGGCCGCCGGCTACCTGGTGCGCGACAACACCGAGATCGCCCTCGAGAACGCCGGCGTCATCCCGCCGGTGACCGACAACATCCCCATCATCATCCAGGACCGCACCTTCGTGGATAGCGCTCAGCCCAAGCCTGTCTACAGCATTGCGCTTATCGCTGGGGGCGCGGCCTATTCCGCAACGCCCACTGTGACCATCGCCCCGCCCACCGCCCAGGGCGGCGTGCAGGCCACGGCCACGGCTACGGTTGACCCCATTACCGGGAGCATCACCGCCCTGACCCTGACCAACAAGGGTAGCGGCTACACCTTCCCCCCGACGGTGACCATCACCGACGCCACCGGTACCGGCGCCGCAGGCTATGCCTTCGTCAACTCCATACTCGCCACCGACCCCACCTGGAGCACCACTGTCTGGGGCAACACCGGCGGCCTGTGGTATCCCCACGTGTACATGCCCAACCAGACCGGCAGCGCCGTGGGCCTGGGCGCAAACGCCATGGGCCGCTGGGACTACGCCCTGTGGTTCTGGCCCCCCTACACCGGCCTGCTCAACCATGGCACGATCCCGAACCCCTACTACGACCCGGTCAACGCCCCTTGGGAGCCGGCCCAGATTCCCGGTATCCTCAACCCGTCCACAACTCCCGAGGCCTTCCATGACACCTCGGTGGTCAACGGCGTGGCCTACCCTTACCTGAACGTGGAGCCCAGGGCGTACCGCTTCCGCGTCCTCAACGCATCAAACGACCGCATGCTGAACCTCCAACTCTACAAGGCCGACGCCACGGTGACCACCGTCGACGGCCGCACCAACACGGAAGTCAAGATGATCCCCGTGCCGCTGGGCCAGTCGATCTACGGCAAGGCTAGCGGCATCCCCGACCCGACCCTCAAGGGTCCCAACATGATCCAGATCGGCAACGAGGGCGGCTTCCTGCCCGCGCCGGTGGTGCTGACCAACACCCCCATCGGCTTCGAGACGAACCCCAAGAACATCGTCGTGGGCAACGTCCTGGAAAAGAACCTGTTCATGGGCCCGGCCGAACGCGCTGACGTCATCATCGACTTCTCGCAGTTCGCGAACCAGACCATAATCCTGTACCAGGACGCTCCGGCCCCTGTGCCCGCGTTCGAAACCCGCGTGGACTACTACACCGGCGACCCCGACCAGACCGCCACCGGCGGCGCTCCCACGACCATCGCCGGCTTCGGCCCCAACACCCGGACCATCATGCAGTTCCGCGTGGGCGCTCAGGCAAGCCCTGGCTCCTACACCACCTTCAGCCTGGCCAACCTCCAGAACGCCTTCAAGACCACCGGCCAGACCCCGGGCGCCTTCGCCGCCAGCCAGCACCCGCCGCTGGTGCCCCAGGCCGAGTACAACTCCGCGTACAACGCCAGCTTCCCGGCCACCAACGTCGTGCCCATCCAGGCCAACTCCCTGACGTTCACCCCCATGGGCGCGAATGCTCCGCTGACCATCAACTTCACGCCCAAGGCCATCCAGGAGCTCTTCGAGACCAACTACGGCCGCTTGAACGCCCTGCTCGGCGTGGAGCTGCCCTTTACCAACGGCCAGAACCAGACCACGGTGCCCATCGGCTACGCCGAGCCCACGCCTGACAGCTACGTCGACTCCGTGACCTTCGGCGTGCCCAAGGCCGGCGACGGCACGCAGATCTGGAAGATCACCCACAACGGCGTGGACACCCACCCGGTGCACTTCCACCTCTATGACGTACAGGTTCTCAACCGCGTGGGCTGGGACGGCGCGATCAGACTCGCCGATCCCAACGAACTGGGTTGGAAGGAAACCGTGCGCATGAACCCCCTGGAAGACTGCATCGTGGCCCTGCGCCCGGTGGCGCCCAAGCTGCCCTTCGGCGTGCCCAAGAGCGTACGCCTGATCGACCCGACCCTGCCCCAGGGCGCGCCCATCAGCACCCTCGACCCGTTGACCGGCGGGGGCGTGACCGTCCCCAACTATCCGCTCGACTACGATTGGGAGTACGTCTGGCACTGTCACATCCTCAGCCATGAGGAGAACGACATGATGCACGCGGCCATCTTCCACGTGGCAACCAGCTTGCCGGCCAAGCCGCTGCTCAACTACGGCAGGGTGGCCAACGGCGTGCAGCTGAACTGGACCGACGGCACCCGCCCGGTGATCAGCAACGTCGCCACCCTGGGCAACCCCGCCAACGAGATCGGTTTCAAGATCATGCGCGCCCCTGTGAGCAACGGCGTAACGGGCACCTTCAGCCTGATCGCCACGGCCCTAGCCAACCAGACCAGCTACGTCGACACAACCGTGGCGCCGAATACGACCTACGTTTACAAGGTCATCGCCTTCAACGCATCCGGCGAAGTGACCTCCGCCACCGGCCCCGTGCTTGCGCCCGAGTACCTGCTGCTGCTGCTCAACTAGGCCGCAACCAGCCAACACCAAACCAAAGGCCGCCCCTCGGGGCGGCCTTTTTGATGCTCTGGCGGGGGATGCGCGCGCCGGGCGGCTGGTTCGTGCCCCCCGCCTGCCGCACCGCACTGACTGGATGCGGCTCCGAGGGCAAGTCCGGGCCAAGCCGTCTCCCCCGCCCTTCAGACGCCGGACCATGGCCGAACCGATTCCCCCGCTCGCTCAGGTCACCAGAGCCCGTTTTCCCGCCTGTGCCTGCCTCGGACGCGCCTCCCTTTCCCCGAATGACACCATGCCCGGCCCGTCTTGGCATCACGTTCCGTTTGTTGCGGCACTCCGGGATTGAAGCTGTCGGAGGCAAACCCTGCCAGGACAATTTTCGAGCAATTCGCGTTCTCCTTGACCAGGGAGAAGCGGAACTGCTACTATTCTCCGTAATTTCATGCCATTCAGGAATATAGGGCGCCCGCTTCTCGAAGTTTTGCCGCCAGGCGCACCAAGCCGCGAGGTCTGGAGCCATGCCAGCTGTTCCCTTGAACGCATTTCCCGTATTCGACACCCGTGTCGGGCAGGACTTCGTGGACGCCGTGCGCCGCAACTTTCACCACGGCGACATGGACATCGACGGGGGCGCCCCCTTCAGGGCCACCTACAACGCCATCGACCTTGGCCGCGTCTCCCTGCACGGGGCCTCCGTCTCTACGGGTTTCCGCATCAGTTCTGGCTCCAACAGCGGCAGCTTCGTGCTCATCCTCATGTGCTCGGGCGAGATGGACATCCGCTCCGGCCGTGCCGCCGTGCGCTGCCGGCCGGGCGGCCCCCTGGCCCTGCTCGATTTCTCGCGCCCCACGACCGTCCAGCAGACTTCCGGGTTCGTGAACTACACCCTGCGCTTCACCCGGCAAGGCCTGGAAGACGCCTTGGCCGCCCTGTGCGGCCGACCCGCGGGGGCGCCCCTGGTCTTCGCCCCCCCCGCGGACTGCGGCCAACCAAAGCCTCAACGTCTCGCCCGCATCGCCTGGCAGGTGGCCGAAGCCTTCGGGTGCGATCCGGGGCTGGGCGAATCCGCCCTGCTGACAACCCGCTATGAGGAGTTGCTGCTCTCCGCCATGCTGACCTGCCTGGAGCACAACCATTCCAGCCTGATAGCCAGCGAGCCCAGGGCCGCCGAGCCCCGCGCCGTGAAGCTGGCCGAGGCATACATCCAGGCCAACTGCCACAAACCCGTGCGCATGACTGATCTGGCCGCGGTTACCGGCACGGGCTGCCGTTCGCTCCAGTTGGCCTTCAAGAAGAGCAGGGGCTACTCGCCCACCCGCTTCATGCAGGAGTGCAGGCTGGCCAAGGCCCGCGAACAGCTCGCCCAGGCCGGGCCGGGCGTCAGCGTGCTCTCGGTGGCCACGGCCTGCGGGTTCGCCTCCCAGAGTTTTTTCGCCCGGCTCTACCGGCAGCGTTTTGGCGAAAAACCCTCCGAGACACTGCGGAGGGCCTGATGCGGCGCCTTGCCGCGCCATGCGCGGCCAACCGAAACCGCGCGGAAGGAACACCGATGGCCGGCGAAGCACCGGCACCGGCCGGTGCGGCTCTCCTACGCAACCATCGGGGGGAGGGTAATTCGCAATCCTTACATTGTCTTCGCATTCGCGGGAGACGCGGGGCCGTCCCCGGGCTATCTTGAATATACCTGGACCACTAGGCCCTGTCGGCCGATGTGGCCAGAGACGTTCACAACCGGCGACACAAGCTTTCCTGCTGTTGTATTCGGGATAGCGCCAAAGGAGGACATCATGCACCGTTTCGCGGCTTTCGTTCTGGCCTTGGCCTTCACCGCACTGGCGGCGGGAGGAGCGGCCCAGGCCCAGACGATCACAGGGACCCCGGGCTCGCCCGCGGCCACCCGGACCATCGACGGCAAAACACTGCCCCCGGCGCCCCTTCCCTTCGGGGGCGTGATCAAGGACAACGCCTATCAGTCCAAGCCTTGGTGGCAGCCCCGCGTGGTGCCGCCCAAGGACGCCCCCAACGTGCTGCTGATCATCACCGACGACTGCGGCTTCGGCGCGCCGAGCACCTTCGGCGGCGTGATCCCCACCCCGGCGCTGGACCGTATCGCCAACTCGGGCCTGCGCTACACGCAGTTCCACTCCACTGCCCTGTGCTCGCCCACGCGCGCGGCGCTCATCACCGGGCGCAACCACCACGCCGTGGGCTTCGGCCAGGTTTCAGAGGCCTCCACCGGCTACCCGGGTTACGACAGCGTGATCGAGCCCGATTCCGCCACCATCGGCCGCATCCTGCGCGACAACGGCTACGCCACCTCCTGGTTCGGCAAGGACCACAACACCCCGGCCTATGAGGCCAGCCAGGCTGGGCCTTTCACCCGCTGGCCCATCGGCCTGGGCTTCGAATACTTCTACGGCTTCGTGGGCGGCGACACCAGCCAGTGGCAGCCCAACCTGTTCAGGCAGACCACGCCCATCTACCCCTACGTGGGCAACCCCAAGTGGAACCTGACCACGGCCATGGCCGACGACGCCATCGAGCACATGAAGATGCTCAACGAGGTCGACCCGTCCAAGCGGTTCTTCGTCAAGTACGCGCCCGGCGGCACCCACGCGCCGCACCATGCGCCGCCCGAGTGGATCGAGAAGTTCAAGGGCAAGTTCGACATGGGCTGGAACAAGCTGCGCGAGCAGATCTTCGCCAACCAGAAGAAGCTCGGCGTGATCCCCAAGGACGCGGAGCTGACCCCCTGGCCCAAGGACCTGCTGGCCGACTGGGATACGCTCACCCCGGACGAGAAGAAGCTCTTCACCCGCCAGGTTGAGGTCTACGCGGCCTATCTGGCCTACACCGACCACGAGATCGGCCGGGTGATCCAGGCCGTGCAGGATATGGGCAAGCTCGAAGACACGCTCATCATCTACATCAGCGGCGACAACGGCTCCAGCGCCGAGGGCAACCCCAACGGCACCCCCAACGAGGTGGCCCAGTTCAACAGCGTGGAAGTGCCCGTTGAGGCCCAGCTCAAGTACTTCTACGACGTCTGGGGCTCCGACAAGACCTACAACCACATGGCCGTGGGCTGGACCTGGGCCTTCGACACCCCCTACAAGTGGACCAAGCAGGTGGCCTCCCACTTCGGCGGCACCCGTCAGGGCATGGCCATCTCCTGGCCCAAGGTCATCAAGGACAAGGGCGGCATCCGCAACCAGTTCCACCACGTCATCGACATCGTGCCCACCATCCTGGAAGTCGCGGGCATCCAGGCGCCCGAGACCGTGGACGGCATCAAGCAGAAGCCCATCGAAGGCGTGAGCCTGGCCTACACCTTCGACAAGGCCAACGCCAAGGAACCCTCCAGGCACAAGACCCAGTACTTCGAGATCTTCGGCAACCGGGGCATCTATAACGACGGCTGGTACGCCAACACGACGCCCATCTCCCCGCCGTGGAAGCTCGGGGCCACCCCCAACCCGGACGTGGAGCACGCCTACAAGTGGGAGCTCTACGACCTGACCAAGGACTGGACCCAGAACCGTGACGTGGCCGCCGCCAACCCGGAAAAGCTCAAGCAGATGCAGGCGCTCTTCATGGATGAGGCCAAGAAGTACCAGGTGCTGCCCCTGGACAACTCCCTGGCCGCGCGCATGGTCACGCCGCGCCCCAGCGTCACCGCCGGGCGCAACCTGTTCACCTACTCCGGCACGCTCACCGGCATCCCCATGGGCGACGCCCCCAGCCTGATCGCCGCGTCCTACACCATCACCGCCGAGGTGGAGGTGCCCCAGGGCGGCGGCGAGGGCATCCTGGCCACCCAGGGCGGCCGCTTCGCCGGATGGGGCTTCTACCTGATGCAGGGCAAGCCCGTGTTCACCTGGAACCTGGTGGACCTGGAGCGGGTGCGCTGGGAGGGCAAGGACGCCCTGACCCCCGGCAAGCACACGCTGACCTTCGACTTCAAGTACGACGGCCTGGGCTTCGCCACCCTGGCCTTCAACGACATGAGCGGGCTGGGCCGCAGCGGCACGGGCACGCTCAAGGTGGACGGCAAGGTGGTGGCCAGCCAGAAGATGGAACGCACCATCCCGGTCATCCTCCAGTGGGACGAGACCTTCGACATCGGCTCCGACACCGGCACCCCGGTGGACGACAAGGACTACCAGGTGCCCTTCGCCTTCACCGGCAAGATCAAGAAGCTGACCGTGAAGATCGACCGGCCCAAGCTCACTCCCGCCGACGAAAAGCGGCTGATGGAGGCCCAGCGCAACAACAAGACGAGCGAATAGCGATTAGAAGATTGCCGCGGCCCCGGCCCCGCCGGGGCCGCGGCGTACCCGCACGGAGGAAGTGATGCGAATGAACGGATTGCGAGGCCTGCCGGGGCTGCTCCTGGCGGTCCTGCTGGCGGCGGGCGCGGCCGGCTGCGTCGCGGCCCAGAAGGCCCCGCCCCCGCCGCCCCCCGCAGAATCTGTCTGGCGGGACGCGCCTGTGGAGCCCAAGGCCTTGGACGTGCTCAAGCAGGCCTCGGAACGGCTGGCCGCCGCACGGAGCATGTCCTTCACGGCCGTGGCCAGCTACGAGCACCCCAGCAGGCTCGGGCCGCCAGTGGTCTATACGGTGCGCTACGACGTCTCCCTGCGCAGGCCGGACAGGCTGAAGGTGGTCATCCCCGGCGATGGCCCCGCGTCGGAGTTCACCTACGACGGCAAGGAGATGGCCGCCTTCGTCCCCGGCGACAACCTGCTGGCGGTGGCCTCGGCCCCGCCGGACATGGACGCCGCCCTCAAGGCCGCCTTCGAGACGGCGGCCATCAGCTTCCCCTTCACGGACCTGATTCTCTCCGACCCGTATGCGGCTTTGGCCGATGGGGCCAAGATGGCCTTCGTCATGGGCCGGTCCGAGGTGGTGGGCGGGGTGCGCACCGACGTGGTGGCCTGGGCCGACGACGACGTCTTCCTGCAGATCTGGATAGGCGCGCAGGACAAGCTGCCCAGGCGCTTCCGGGCCATATACCGCGACGACCCGCTGCGGCTGCGCCACGACCTGGAGCTCACCGGCTGGAGGATCGATCAGCCCTGGCCGCGCGGCGAATGGCGGACCGCTTCACCCGCAGCCCGGCGCATTGAATTCGCCAAACCCGCTCTTCCGCCCGGCATGAGGGCGGAGCCCGGCCCCGGGCAACCCGGCGTCAAGCCGCCGCAGGGCGGAAAACCGCAACCGACGCAGGGAGGTGCGCCATGAAATACTTCACCCTGGCGCTCACCTGTCTGCTGGCCCTGCTGGCAGGGGCCCAGCCCAGCCTCGCCTGGCGCAGCATGAACCGCTTCGGGGGCGAAACCGCGCACCTCCCCGGAGTCGGCACGGCGCACATCAATGCCTACGGGGGCTCCACCGTGCACGCCTGGGGCGGCGGAACGGAGCACACCAACGTATACGGCGGCAGAACCTACGGCGCTTACGGCGCGGGCGTGGCGCACGCCTACCCCGGCGGGGGCGCGGTCTACCGGCCGCCTGGCTATCCCGTGCCGGTGCCCGTCCCGGTCTACCACCCGCCAGTGGCCGTCCCCTACTACGCGGGAGGATGCGCCGGGTGCGCCGTGGCGGCCGGGGCCATCGCAGGGACGGCTGTCGCGGGCGCTGCCATCGCCGGGGCGGAGGCCGCCAACGCCAACGCCGCCGCATCCGCAGCCTACGCCGCATCCGCAGCCTACGCCGCATCCGCTGCATCCGCTGCATCCGCTGCTTCCGCTGCTTCGGGGGCATCAGGTTACGTGATGGGCGGAAGCTACGCCCGGCTGCCATCCGGGTGCATCCTGCCTGAAGTGGGCGGGAAGAGCTATTACCTGTGCGGAAACACCTGGTTCAGGCCCGTCTACGGGGCGAACGGCGTCTATTACGTGGTGGTGCCCACGCCATGACCGCAGCGAAACATCAAACAAAATCCATCAAGGAGAGACTCATGTCATCGAAGGCCGCAAAGTCAGTCCTGGCCCTGGCCGCGCTCATCGTTATCCTGGCGGCCCCGATGGCCCGGGCCGCAACCCAGGGCGACGACCTCAAAGTCACCCTTGCGCCCTATGCCTGGCTCACGGGGTTCAACGGCACGGTGGGCGTGCGCGGCGTGCAGGCCAACATCAACGCCAGTTTCGCGGACCTCTCCAAATACCTCAACATCGCGGGCATGCTCCATGCCGATGTGGTCTACCTCGACACCTTCGGCCTGCTGGGCGAGCTGAACTACGCCCAGTTGGGCGACCAGGCCTCGGGCAAGCGCGTCTCGCTCGACGGGCAGATGGGCCTGTTCCTCTCCGACGTGGCGGCATTCTACCGCGTCGGCACCGCCGCCCTGGGCAAGGACGGCGCCTGCCCCACCAGCCTCGACCTGTTGGCCGGAGCGCGAATCTGGAGCCTGGGCCTGCGCCTGAAAGCGGACCTGCCCTTCAACAACCGGAGCATCTACAAGCAGAAGAGTTGGGTCGACCCCGTGGTCGGCGCCAGGATCGGGATGCGGCTCAACGAGAAGTGGGACATCGCCCTGCGCGGCGGCGTGGGCGGCTTCGGCATCAGCTCGGCCTTCACCTGGGACGCCATGGCCCTGGTGGGCTACTCCTTCTGGGAGCACGGGACGGTGTACCTGGGCTACCGCGCCGTAGGCGCGAACCACACCGAGGGCAGCGGCAAGGACTATTTCAAGTTCGACGCCGTGCTCAACGGACCGATCCTGGCGTTGGCCTTCACCTTCTAGCCTCTGTCCGAACGGACCTTCCGCAATGAGCCCGGCCCCTCCCCGGGGCCGGGCTTCACCGAACCGAGAGAATGGTTTTTGCGCGTGGGCCTGTCCCGGCCACGGGCCAATAATTCGCGGGCGTTTCCTTCCGGAAATGGGCCCGGCATGGTTGGGGCTCGCATGCAGGCATCCCCCGCACCCACCAATCCTGCTCGAGGGTTCCATCCGCCATGCCCGCAAGCGCGCCCGGCTCCAGGGCTGGGGCTTGCCATCTTCAGGAAACTGGTGGAGGTAATGGACGGAATGATATGGGCGAAAAGCACCGGGCGCGGCTGGCAAGCTTTCGTTCCTTGTCGCCTTGCGATCGGACGGACGCACCGCCCCGCCAGATGCGGCGTGGGCAATTCTCCGCGCGAAGTTGCTCACCGAGCGGAGGGACGGAGAACGGATGACATCTGGGCAAAACCCAGAGGTGAAGCCCCGGCTCGGCGAGTCCGCCGGGGGATGCTCCTTTCGCCAGCAGGAGGCTCGATAATGCTCTTCAGGATGTTCGCGTTCGCGGCGCTGACGATTTCCCTCGGCCTGACCTGCTGGGCCAAGGCGCCCCCCAGCACCGGCAAGGGCGGGGGCTATGCCGGTTCGCAAAGCTGCAGGCAATGCCACGAGAAGTTCTATTCCCTGTGGTCCACGTCCAGGCACGGCCTGGCCATGCAGCCCTACACCCCGGAATTCGCCCGGGCCAACCTGCTCCCGCAGCAGCAGGACGTGGCCATCGGGGCATCCGCCTACCGGGCCGACATCCACCGGGGCGTCGTCGTCGAGACAACCGGCGGCAAGACCTCCAGCTACCCCATCGCGCACGTTCTGGGCGGCAAGAACGTCTACTACTTCCTGACCCCCTTCGACGGCGGCCGGCTGCAGACCCTGCCCGTGGCCTACGACGTACAGAAGAAATCCTGGTATGACACTGCGGCCAGCGGGATCCGACACGCGCCCGGCGCCGGGGCGGACCAGCCCGTGCACTGGAAGGACCCGGCCTACACCTTCAACACGTCCTGCCACAACTGCCACGTGAGCCAGCTCACCACCAACTACGACCTCAAGACTGACACCTACGCCACCACCTGGGCCGAGCCGGGCATCAACTGCGAGACCTGCCACGGCCCCTCGGCGGAGCACAACGCCGCCATGCTGCGCGTTCCCAAGGGCAAACAGCCCAAGGACCTGAAGATCATCAGCGTCAAAGCCTTCACGCCAGAGCAGCACAACGCCACCTGCTCCGGCTGCCACGCCAAGGCCATGCCCATCACCGCCGGATATCCCCCCGGCGAACGCTTCTTCGACCACTACGGCCTGGCCACCCTGGAAGACCCCGACTATTACCCGGACGGCCGCGACCTGGGCGAGAACTACACCTACACATCCTGGCTCATGAGCCCCTGCGCCAAGGCCGGGAAGCTCCACTGCGTCACCTGCCACACCTCCAGCGGGCGCTACAGGTTCAAGGCTCCGGAAAAGGCCAACGAAGCCTGCATGCCCTGCCACCAGGATCACGTCCGCAACGCCCCCGAGCACACCCGGCATAAGGCCGACAGCCCCGCCGGGAAGTGCGTCTCCTGCCATATGCCCATGACCAGCTTCGCCAGGATGAACCGCTCGGACCACTCCATGCTGCCGCCCTCTCCAGCGGCCACTCTGGCCTTCGGCTCCCCCAACGCCTGCAACGGCTGCCACACCGACAAGGACGCGGCATGGGCCGACGCCCAGGTGCGCCAATGGCGCAGCCGCGACTACCAGGCCCCCATCCTGGCGCGCGGCAAGCTCGTGGAACATGCCCGCAAGCGTGACTGGAGCGAACTCCACGGCATGCTGGGCTACATCGCCGACCCTGGTCGGGACGAGGTGTTCGCCGCCTCCCTGATCCGGCTGATCCAGTCGTGCCCGGACCCGGCCGTGGCCCCCGCGCTCCTGCGCGCAGCCAAGGACGCATCGCCGCTGGTTCGCGCGGCGGCGGTCGAAGCCCTGCAGCAGTTCCCGTCCGACGAGGCGGGCCGGGCCCTCGTGGCCGCCGCTTCCGACGAGTACCGCCTGGTGCGGGTGCGCGCGGCCGCGACCCTGGCCGGGTACGGCAACCTGAACCTCGCCGCGCCCGAGAAGACCGCCGTGGACAAGGCTGAAAAGGAATACCTGGCTTCGCTGCTGGCCAGGCCGGACCAGTGGTCCTCCCATTACAACCTGGGCAACCACATGCTGCAGCGCGGAGATCCCGAAAAGGCCATCGCCTCCTACGAGACCGCCCTGCGCCTGGAGCCGCGAGCCGTGCTGGCCATGATCAACGAATCCATGGCTCTGGTACGAACCGGCAAGCAGGATCAGGCCTTTGAAACCCTGGAGAAGGTCCTGGCGATCGCCCCCGACAACGCGGCCGCCAACTTCAACATGGGGCTGCTGCGCGCCGAGCGCAAAGACCTCGCCGGAGCCGAAGCCAACCTCAAGAAGGCTTTGCAGGCAGATCCGCAGCTGGCCCCGGCGGCCTACAACCTCTGCGCGCTGCTGGCCCCGGACCGCATCCAGGAAGCCGCCACATACTGTAGGAAGGCCGCCGACCTGAGGCCCCAGGAGCCCAGGTTCGCCTACACGCTGGCCTACATCCAGTTCAAGGCTGGCGACGAGAGCGCAGCCGTCGCGACCCTGGAGAACCTGCTGTCCAGCCAGCCCCTCTACCCGGATACGTACATCCTGCTGGGCGGCATCTACCGCAAACAGGGGCGCACGGCCGAAGCCGGACAGTTGTACGCTTCGGCGCTCGCCAACAAGTCCATACCCGAGGCGGCCAAGAGCCGCATCGCGGCCCAAATGGCGGGTATGAAGAAATAGCGGGGCAGAACCAGGAAGGAGAATACTCGGGGCGGTGCGGTATCGTCAGGCCCTGCTTTGACGTCGCCACGGGCGTAGGGCCGCCGTCAGCGCGGCCGCGACGAACAGAGGCGCCCACACCCAGAGGAACTCCGACCAGAGTACCACGGCTCCCCGGGGAGAGACGAAACGGGCCAGGCTCAGGGGCGCGGCCTCGATCATGGTCGTGGGGAAGAAATATCTCTGCCCGGACCAGGGCCAGAAGAACGCGACACCAAGCCCGCCGTTGGTGAAGGCGTCCAGCAGGCCGTGAGACACCGCGCAAACGAGCAGAAACAGGAATGCGCGCCTGAACGTCGTGCGCATCAACTTGCAGAAACAGGCCCCAGCAAGCGCCACACCGACGGCGAACAGCAGAGAGTGGCTGAAGCCGCGATGGCCCAGCTCCGAGGCGTAGGGCACTCCGATACGGAAGGCGATGACGTCGAGGTCAGGCAGGATTGAGGCCGCGATTCCGGCCAGCAGCAACGGGCGGGATATGGCCCCTGGGCCCAGGGCGAAGGTGACGGCCAGGGGAACCGCGGGGTGGGTCAGAATGGTCGGCACAGCATGCTCCTTGAGGCAGGCTCGGCCCCATCCTCCAGCCACATGGGCGCGCCATGGGAGCGGAGCCAATAGAACGCTGGAGCCAGTCTCAGCGATCCGCCCTGATTTCCCACACTCCCCAGCGAAATGGAAGCTCCCGCCTTCTCCCATCCTTCCTCCCCCAACGCAGAAAGGCCCGTCGTTTAGACGGGCCTTTCTGTTTGGGAAAAGGATCCTGGCAGCGACCTACTTTCCCACCAGCGGTCCTGGCAGTATCATCGGCGATGGAGGGCTTAACTTCCGAGTTCGGAATGGGATCGGGTGTACCCCCTCCTCTAAGGCCACCAGGAAATTCCTGATGATATTAAGTAAATAAGGGACGGACGCGTAAGGGAATTATGTAAGTCAAGCCGAACGGGCTATTAGTACCGCTTAGCTGAGCATATCACTATGCTTGCACTTGCGGCCTATCAACCAGGTAGTCTACCTG
>NZ_JAKZKW010000024.1:16564-63120 GCF_022808695.1 Fundidesulfovibrio soli | reverse complement strand
CATACCGCCTTTGACGGACAGCGGCCCATGGACGTCTACCGGGAAGGAACGGCCTCCCAGAAGGCGGCATGACAATCAACCGGACTTTAGCTTAGAAACGCCGCCAACCTGTCCAACCTACCGGGACCACCTCATTCTTCGTCGTAATAATATGAATTAAGCTCATCAAGCCCTTCTTTGGAGGCAAGGTAGTCAAACTCACCAATTTCGTCGAAGTATTCGAAATAATGTGTAATAACGTCGCAGTACCTCCTGTGCAGGGTGTTTCTGCGAAGGTATTCCCAATACCAAAAAGCGACGTTTTTCAGACGTTTGGCATCGCCTCGGGCGGACTTGAGAGGGCTCTTTGAGTTGTCCTTTGCCATTGGGCATGAATATCAGAACCACCCAGGCCCTTCAATCCAAGGCAACATTTTGCTTGTGCTTCAAACGCAGCAATTGGAAATTATTGACACTTTCTAGGCGACACATGCTCCTATTGTGCTCTGCTCTCGCCAAAGGGAGAAGTGCGAAGATGATGATACCGGACGCGCAGGATACTGCGCAAACGGTCATGACATCTCTCGGATCGTGGACCAGACGAGGAAGGCTGAAAACGGACATTGGCAGGAGGATGCGATTTCCTGCGATTTTCCCCAAGGGGGGATACCCAAACCCCAGGACCAGCCCCTAATCCCAGGAAGGGGATGCCCCGCGCGAATCCGGGGGCCAGGGGGGAGACGGGGACGGGGAGGCAGGGCAGGAAGCCCAAGGTGACGAAGGGGGCAGTGTTGATTCCCGCCCCCCTGGTTCTCTTTCAGGCAGGGGCTACGCCTTTCCTTGGGCTGGCGTCAGGCAAGATGCCCACGGAGTATAGGCGGCGAATCGGTCAATCATCCGACCAGAGCGTTCACAGGTCCTCCGGTAAGCAAAGGGTCAGAACAGGTTCGCCATGATCGCCAGGGCCAACATGGAGAACGCACCGGACCTTTTCGTGCTTCCCTGGCTTCATCAGAAATAGCACTTCGAATTCGACTTGATCCTGCTGGAGCCCCTTTCGTGCTGAAAGAGCCGCAAGGGTCATCAAATCGTGCAGGCGTCCTTCAAGAGACTGCCCCTCCCCTTCCAGTCCAGGTGGAGGGGTGACGTAGCGATTGAACAGGTTGTCACCGATGACAAATGGTAGGTTGAACCCGTATCCTTTCGCCTCGGCGGTGACGTCGATCAGAACCCCGTCCTCAATTGCCTGGGCGCGGGAATAACTGAAGATGATGGGCCAGGATTCGTCAGGCATGGTGGCTCCTTTAATTCGTTGCTTGCCGGGGCTACAGGTACGCCTTCAAGCAAAAGCACTTGATGGACATCATAACCCTGTTGATCGTCCTCACAGAGAAGTCCTCGGCAAGAATACACCGCAAGTCTGGCAAAGCAATGGAGCTGATGCATGGACGGTTTGTCTTTATCGCCATGACGTTTCTGTTGACTGTCGTTGCTGAGAAGTCGTCAGAGAGCATAGCTCTAACGTCGGAAATCTGAATATTGTCAGGGCTCACAGAGTTCATAGGCATCCTTTCCTCCTTTTGTTGAAGATGCTGGGGGGAGAAAGGGAGGGTAGCCTAGGGCAGGCGGGTCGGTCACGGGAGTAGAACGAAAACTGGAAGCGCAGGATCCTGCGCATGAGGTGCAGGAGAAGACGAGCAGGAGGAGGGCCAGGTCTGACCAGGGGAATGAGTCGGATAAATGGCCCAAAGACACCCGCCAGCCCTTGTAAACCTGAAGGTGGCAAGGTATTAGCAACAATAGGGTTCCACGGATTGGCTATCAGCCAAATGTTCGAACACAACGCCTTGGCGAGATTTCTTGCACCACGGGCATAGTTCGTCGTCATGTTTTTGAAGAGGGGGCGTGATGAGTCTGACTGACCACGAGAAAGAGCAGCTGAAAGCCATGATTGATAGGGGCGAAAAGCTCCCCGCGAAATTCAAGTCCCAACTGTTCGAGAACGTTCCCGAGGTGGAGCTTGTCTGGGCTGGCAAGACCAGTGAAGTGACTAATGTAGTCCTCCCCTTTCAGTCCATTGAGCAGATAGACGAGCCACGGAAGGACGCCAACATGGTTGTCGGAAAAGACTCGTTCAGTCTTTTTTCCTGCGACACAAGCAGCGGCAGACAGCAAAGTGGTTGGTCGAACAAGCTCATCTGGGGCGACAACAAACTGGTCCTTTCCTCGCTTAAGAACGGTCCCATGCGCGAAGAGATTGAAAAGGCTGGCGGGTTGAAGCTGGTCTACATCGACCCACCCTTTGATGTTGGTGCTGACTTTTCGTTTAACATTGGTGTTGGGCCAGAAACATTAACAAAGGAGCCCAGCATCATTGAAGAGCTTGCATACCGAGACACCTGGGGGAGGGGTGCTGACTCCTACCTTTCGATGGTATATGAAAGATTATTGCTAATAAAATCTTTGCTTGCCAGCGATGGAAGTATTTTTGTTCATATTGGCCCCAAGGTGTCTCACGTTGTGCGAAGCGTTCTCGATGATGTGTTTGGTTGTTCCAATTTCATAAACCAAATCATTTGGAGAAGGGCATTCGCACACAATGATCCTTCTCGCTGCGGCATGATCCATGACGTGGTCCTGTATTATTCAAATTCAGACAAAAGGACATGGAATAAAGTCCTGCAAAAGCCAAGTGCTGAATATCTTGAACAGTTTTTTGACCAATATGATGATGCCAGAAAAGAGAGATACAATAGAATACCCATGGATGCCCCGAGACATGGAGACGGAGGAAATCTAGTTTATGAATGGAAAGGTGCATGGCCATCGAAAAATAGGACTTGGGCCTACACCATAGACAAAATGGAAGAGTTCGAAAGAAAAGGAAGAATTCATTACCCAAAAAAAGACGGTGGGATGCCAAGGCTAAAATGTTATGAGAGCGAATACGAGGGGACGGTTCTTCAAGACATTTGGACAGACATCAATAAGATTCATAATTAATCTAATGAGCTTGTTGACTACGCAACCCAAAAACCAGAAGCTCTGCTTGATAGAATAATACGTGCAACATCGAACAAGGATGACCTTGTCGCAGACTTTTTCTGTGGCTCAGGTACAACGCTAGCAGTCGCTGAAAAGCTTGGCAGGAAGTGGATTGGCTGTGATCTTGGCAGGTTTGCCATTCATACAACCAGAAAGCGGATGATCGGGGTTCAGCGAGAACTCAAGCAAGCAGGCAAACCTTACCGCAGTTTTGAAATCCTCAACCTCGGCAAATACGAACGTCAATATTTCGTGGGCATCGACCCCACCTTGCCCGAGGAACAACGCAAGGCTCAAACTCTTCAGAGAGAAGAGCACTACCTGACCCTCATCCTTTCCGCCTACAAGGCTGAACGGATATTTCAACTCTCCCCATTCCACGGGAAGAAGGGAAGCACGGTGGTTCTGGTCGGCCCCATTGATGCGCCGGTGACGCTGGCCCAGGTCAATGAAGCCATAGATGCATGTCGCAAGAACAAGATCAGTAAGGCGGACATCCTTGGCTTCGAGTTCGAGATGGGGTTGGTTCCCGCCATTCAGGACGAGGCCAGACAAAAGGGTGTCACCCTCAGTCTGAAGTACATCCCGAAAGACGTTTTTGACCGGCGTGCCATCGAACGCAATCAGGTCAAGTTCTATGATGTGGCGTACGTTGACATTATGCCAAAGGTCCAGGGGAAGACGGTCCAGCTCCACCTCAAGGACTTCGGGGTGTTTTACCGCCAGGATGACCTTGATAGCCTGGGGGAATCCCTCAAGGATGGTGGAAGTAAAGTCACCATTGACGGCGGGCAGGTGGTGAAGATCAGCAAGGACAAGAGCGGCGTCGTATCCCGAGAGATTCTGACCAAGAAATGGACGGATTGGATCGATTATTGGGCGGTGGACTTCGACTACGAGAGCCGCAAGGAAATCATCACGATCCTCGAAGATGGGGAAGAGCGCCAAGTTTGGACGGGCAACTACATCTTCGAGAACGAATGGCAGTCATTCCGAACCAAGAGTGAACGCCGACTCGAACTCATGAGCGGCAAGTACGACTACCCAGAGAAGGGCAAGTACAAGGTGGCGGTGAAAGTGATCGACATCTTCGGAAACGACACGACCAAGGTGGTGGAGGTAAAAATCTAATGGCTCTGCCTTCGACGTTTCCGAGTGATCCTCACGTCATCCTTACCCCCGATATTCGCTGGTATCCAGGTGACGCCATGCTGGACGAGATGGGGTATGAAAAGCTCCTCCCTCCGCTGGTCCATAAAATCCGCAAGGGTGTGATCAAGTGGCGTGAAAGAGGTTACGCCGGAGCTAGCGAAACCACCAAGGCTCTGCTCAAGTACTGGTTCGATGAAGAGCACATGATCCCCAAGTGTGATGGGACTATGTTCAAGTTCCAGTACTACTTCTGCCAGCGTGAGGCGGTTGAGTCCGTCATCTGGCTGTACGAGATCGAACAGGCCCGTGACCCTTACTCTCTGATGAAGTACGACTCGTCCGGGCATATATCCCAGGGGATGTTCGACGAGGACTGGACCCGGTACGTGGTGAAGATGGCCACCGGCGCAGGCAAGACCAAAATCATGAGCCTGCTTGTTGCGTGGTCGTATTTCCACAAACGATATGAGGAAGGTTCGGACCTGAGCACGAACTTCCTGCTCATCGCGCCAAACATCATCGTCCTGGACAGGCTTTATGATGATTTTCAGGGGCTGAAAATTTTCCATCAAGACCCAATCCTGCCCGAGAATGGATATGAAGGGCAGAACTGGAAGGATGACTTCCAAGTAACCTTGCACATCCAGGACGACATCGGCGTCGTGTCGGACACCGGGAACATCTTCCTGACCAATATCCATCGTGTGTTCGAGAACGGAAGCACCCCCTCGTTCGACGACGACAACACCATGGACTATTTCCTCGGCAAACGCCCCACCGGAAAGACCACCGATTCGAAGACGGACCTTGGGAAAATCATCAGAGAGGTGCCGAACCTCGTCGTCATTAATGACGAAGCCCACCATATTCACGACAAGAACCTGGCTTGGTTCAAAAGCATCGAAGACATTTCAAGCCAGTTGCGCCTCAAGGATAGCAAGCTCTCAGCCCAGTTCGATCTTTCAGCCACACCGAAACACACCAACGGCGCAATGTTCGTGCAGACGATCAGCGACTACCCCTTGGTTGAAGCCATCAGGCAGGGGGTCGTGAAGACTCCGGTGCTGCCTGATTCGGCGTCCAGGGCGAAGCTTCAAGAAAGAAAAAGCGATCAGTACTCAGAACAGTACAGGGACTATCTCCACCTTGGCTACCTCGAATGGAAGAACGTCAAGAAGGAGCTTTCCTCGACAGGGAAGAAGCCCATCCTGTTCGTCATGACTGACGACACTCAGACTTGCGACGAGGTGGGACAATACTACGAGAAGAACTATCCCGAGTTGGGCGGGAAGGTCCTGGTCATCCATACGAAAGCCAACGGTGAAATCTCCGAGGCTGCTGGAAAGAAGGCCCAGGACGAACTGGACAAGTTGCGCGAAGCCAGCCGGGTTATCGATGATCCAGCAAGCCCCTACGAAGTGATTGTCTCGGTCATGATGCTCCGGGAAGGCTGGGACGTTCAAAACGTAGTATCCATCGTCGGTTTGCGTCCATACAAGGCGAAGAGCAAAATCCTTCCCGAACAGACCCTTGGCAGAGGGTTGCGGAGGATGTTCAGGGGCGAACCCGTTCAAGAAAAAGTGAGCGTGGTTGGAACCGAAGCGTTCATTCAGTTTGTCGAGTCCATCAAGAGCGAAGGCGTTGAGCTTGAATACGCCGAGATGGGCGAGAAGACCAAGCCTAAGTCGCCGATGGTCATTGAGGTCGACAAAGAGAACCCACAAAAAGACCTTGATGAGATGGATATCAAATTGCCCGTTCTCACTCCCAGGATTTACCGAGAATACAAGAACCTCCATGAGCTGGACGTTTCAAAGGTTAAAACTCCCAAACTCAAGATTCACGAATATACCGAGGAGGAGCAGCGGGAGATTGTTTTCAAGGATATTGATAGCGATAAGATAAGCCATTCAACGGTTCTCGACATGAGCCTGGAACCGAGTCCTCAGGCGGTTATCGGGTACTTCTGCCAGCTCATCATGAGGGACCTCCGCTTGGTTGGCGGGTTCGACATCCTTTTTGGCAAGCTCAAGGAGTACATCACGGGGTATCTCTTCGAAAAGGAAGTCGACCTGTCGGATTTGAATATTCTTCGGAACCTCTCAGACCAAGCGACAACCAAGGCGATCGTGGAGAACTTCAAATCTGCGGTGAATGCCCTCACGGTCCATGACAAGGGGACTACCGAAGTCAGGGATCATATTCAGTTCCGCAAGACACGCCCCTTCCTAGTGAATGACCAAGCCTATGTCGTTCCCAAGAAGTCCATCTTCAACAAGGTGGTGGGTGACAGCCATTTCGAGCTTGAGTTTGCCGCCTTCCTTGACGGGTGCGATGACATCATTTCGTTCATCAAGAACTCCCAGAGCACCTATTTCAAGGTCGAGTACAGAAACGCGGACGGTGGCATCGCCAACTACTACCCAGACTTCATCGTAAAGGAATCGGAATCAGACCTTTGGATCATTGAAACCAAGGGGCAAGCCGATCTTGATGTTCCTTTAAAGTGGAAACGCTTGGTTTATTGGTGTAAGGATGCGTCCAAACAATCAGGTAAAAACATCAGGCCCTTGTACGTGCTGCAAACGGAATGGGATAAGTATCGTCCGAAGAGTTTTAGCCAGCTTTGTTCTACGTTTACTGACAGTAGTCCCGAAGTGAATTGATCATTGAGCGGAGTCTTGGGGGTTGAGATGGCCTGAGCTTAAGGCGGCTAAGCAGAAGAGGTTAGTATGGGATTGTCGGATGAAACTAAAAAGTACTTGAATGTCGCTGCGGATGAAACCCTTGATGCTTTTGATGGTGTTGCCAAGGCAGCCTCAAAAAAAGTTGAAGACAATCGGGGTGTCTCTTGCGGTGTAGTATCTCCCAATACTTGGAACTCAACATCTGCCAATGAAAACTTGTCTAGAATATGTTCATCGCTGCATTCAGACTATCTCAAGCTCAAGTCAGAACCTGCAATTGCTCGTATTGTGGCATTAGATGAGAATGGAAAACACAGGACATATTACATATGCAGGGCAACGCCGGTAACTGGACTGGACGTAATTCTAGCTAGTTACAATTCGCCAGCTGGCAGAATGGCTTCATTAGATGTTGGCGAGGAGTACGAACTTCCAAACGGCACCCTCCTTGAAATTGTCGAAAAAACAAGACTTCGCCCCCGAAAAAGAAATGGGTTTTGGGATTCCGAAGATACTGTACTTGAGACCGATGAATTCGGGCCTCTCACGATCAAATCCCTGAGAGCTTTAGCGTCTAAAGCCAAAGAGCTTGGTGTCGATGTTGCTGAAGAAGGGTTTGATGCTGATCTGCTTGGTCGCTTGTTAGCTGAAGAAAGGGATGAGTCGAATGTTCTTGAAGGACTTCGGAGGAGTGTCATCGAAAAGATGGGGCTGCGCGATCAGCCAATTCTTGACAAGTATCAGGATGAAATCTTTCGGCTTCCCTTAAACAAAAATTTACTTCTTCTGGGACCTCCCGGCACAGGGAAAACAACAACTCTCATCCGTCGCTTAGGTCAAAAAAGTGATGTTGAGTTTCTTGAAGAAGATGAGAAAAGGCTTGTTCGGGGAAGTGGCCATCCTAGTCGTGATCCCCATGAACAAAGCTGGATCATGTTTACACCAACAGACTTGTTGAAGATATATTTAAAGGAAGCGTTCGCCAGAGAAGGTGTTCCTGCATCTGATAGGCATATTCGTACATGGGCTGAATTCCGTCGAGAAATCGGTAGAAACGTATTCCATATACTTCGTACCACCAATGGTGGCGCATTTGTTCTCAAAGAGAATGACGAGGTTTTAAGAAAAGAAACTATCGAAGATCTCATTGGCTGGTGTGATGATTTTGAATCATGGCAAAAAGCGAACTTTAGAGAAGAGTTGCTATCTGCCGCTGAAAATTTGAGCAAGGAGTCTGAGCAATCGATCTCCAGTATCGGCGCAAGGCTCCTAGAAATAATAAACAAGGTCGAGAAACACGATATTTCGGATATGTTTGTTGCCTTTGTCCAAGTCCTTGATGAGATAAAATCGATAGAATCTGAGTTGAAGGACGAGACAAATAAAAAATTGGATGAAACGATCAATCTTCAGCTTAATAGAGATCATGGTTTACTAGACAGGCTTGCTGAAAAATTAGAAGAAATTCAGCAGGCTGAAGGTTTGTCTGAAGAAAGTGAAGAGGATGATGTCGAGGATGAGGAGTTTGTAACTTCAGGAAGTAAAAGGGCAAATGCCGTTAACGCTTTCAAGCAAGCCCTTCGTGCTCAGGCTAGAGCTTTTGCGACAAAGAGAAGCATAAGTCTGAAAACTCGAAATAGTCAGCTACTTGACTGGATTGGCGAAAGGTCTCTCAGTGAATCCGACCAAGCTACAGTAGGCTCTAAGCTGGTGATCTTGAATCATGTTCGAAAGTTTAAGAACCCTCTGAATAGATATTTAAGAGGGGTACAGAGTAGATACAAGATCTTTAGAAGGCTCCGTCGTAAAGAGGATGTTTGGTATAATCCGGTGGAATTCCATCCTAACGACTTACATCCGCTAGAACTCGATGTTGTCATTTTTTCGATATTAACCGGCGCATCATCAATGCTCAAAAAAGCATTGATATTGCGGGAGATTGATGAACCGCAATGGTCTTCTTTGAGTCGTGTCTATGCCCTTTGCAAAAATCAAATATATGTAGACGAGGCGACTGACTTCTCTCCTGTACAGCTTTCATGCATGTCAAAGCTGACCCATCCGACTTTGCAGTCATTTTTTGCATGTGGTGATTTCAACCAGCGGTTAACCACTTGGGGGAGCAGGAGTATTGATAACTTCAAATGGATTCGCTCAGATATTGAAGTCAAAGAGGTTAATATTGCCTATAGGCAGAGTAGGCAGTTGAATGAACTCGCGGCTTTGATCATTACAACCGTGAACGGTGACAATAATTATGTCTTGCCGAAGCTTCCTGAGCATGTTGATGCTGAAGGTGTAAGGCCAGTTTTACTGGAGAACGCTACAACGTATCGTAAGGTTAGTTCCTGGCTGGCAGGCAGAGTCGGTGAGGTTGAAAGGTTAGTTCAAAAGCTGCCTTCAATCGCTGTATTTGTCGAAAGCGAAGAGAAAGTTGCCAGCCTTGCTGAAGAGTTAAACATAGTTCTCGAAGAGTCGAACATCCAAGCTGTTGCCTGTCCGAATGGCCAGGTAATGGGTAATGATAATGATGTGAGAGTCTTTGATATTCAACACATTAAAGGGCTTGAGTTTGAAGCTGTCTTTTTTGTTGGTGTTGATCTTCTCGCAGAGCTTCATCCTGATCTGTTTGACAAATATCTTTACGTAGGAACGACAAGGGCTGCTACATATCTTGGCATTACATGTGAAAGAGAGCTGCCAGAGTCGATTAGGTCTTTAAGGTCCCAATTCGTTGATAGGTGGGAATTGTAGCCTCGGCAATCGTTATAGTAGTTTTCGGCTTTTACGCTGGACGGCGGGTGGTCATCCTCATGGCCCCCTCTTTGTCGGCGAGTGCCACCTTTTCAAGTTTCACCTGGTCCGAAAAGAGCCGAGCAGGTCAGGAAAATCGAAACACCAGGGCTGAATCGGAGCGATTTAAGTGCTTCTCCTATGAGGAACTTGCCAGCCGCGACAAAGTGAACCTGGATATCTTCTGGATCAAGGACGAGGGGCTTGAGGACTTGGACAATCTACCAGTTCCGTCCGTCATCGCTGCCGAGATTGTGGAGAGCTTGGAAGCTGCGTTGGAACAGTTCAGGTTGGTGGCGGAAGAGCTTGGACGGAACGAAGATTGTCAACAAGCTATGGACTAATTAGGGCATGCCAATCAGCGAATTTGAACATGCTCGCCTGGAGAAACTCCTCCAGACGTTCTGCGATGAGCAAGGACCGCCAGCCCATCTCCGTGATCAGCTCCGCTGGGACTTCCGAGTGGACAAGGAGAAGCAGACTGTCGAACTTTTCGAAATCCGCCCTCATTTCATGCATAAGGGAAAATTGATCGAAGGAATGGTCGCCAAAGCTACATACGTGAAGAATACAAAAACCTGGAAAGTTTACTGGATGCGGGGAAATCTAAAATGGACCCGCTACGAGCCTTGTCCTGAGGTTCAGACTGTTGAGGAGTTCTTGAGGGTGGTCAAAGAGGATGCCTGGAACTGTTTCTTTGGCTAGTTAACCACGTAAGCCACGCGCAGGATCCTGCGCTTGCGGTTCAGCTCAATCAGCGGCTCGTACTCAGGCTGTTCGAGCTTGTCAGGTGGTTGAAGCTTGTTCTGCAGCTGCAACATTACGCGACAACCAAGGATACCTCGGCAACCTGACTCAACTGCAATTAATACTGGAATTGCTATGCATTGTATTCAGCTTCCACAAGTAGTCGACTTTAAAGAAGCCCTTGACTTTTCATTGGTGTTTTGTTCCACGCCATCAGCTCAAGACTATGTTTTTGACTTAAGCTTAGTCAAGCAAATGCGTCCGTTTGGAATGCTACTGACAGCGGCCCTTATAAGATCATTTATAGCCTCAAAACAGCAAGAAACCGAGTCGCCAGTTCGGTTTCACGTTGCGAATTTCGATCAGTCCAAGCCCGCACATGGCTATGCGGCGCATGTTGGTTTTTTTCGTTCTTGGGGAGCTCCATATGGCTCGACTCCAAAAACAGAAGGTGGAAACTCTAGCTACAAACCCATACGAGAGCTTTCTGTAACTAATATTATTTCAATATCTCGTGAATTAAAGGCTCATCCAGGAGAAATTGTTGAGGCAGCATCGAAGGAATTTGCATGTTTTCTAGGCGTAGGAAGCAATCCTGACATAGTTGACACACTCACATATGCGATTCGAGAAATCATTCGAAATGTTTTTGAACATAGTAAAGCAGAAAGCGTATGGCTTGCAGGTCAGTACTGGCCAACTTATCAAAGGATTGAGATCGCAATCCTTGACCAAGGAGTTGGCATCACAAAAACATTGAAAAACAATCCAAAAATAGTAATAATTGATGATGAAAACGCTCTCAATCTTGCAATTCGCCCCGGAGTATCAGGCAAGCTCATCGGCGACAAACAAAGAAGACACGACAAAGACGATCCCTGGGCAAATTCAGGGTATGGACTATATGTGACAAGCCGACTGTGTCAAAACGGTGGAAAGTATATTATTGCAAGCGGCGGAAAAGCTTTAATACTCGAAGGGCAAAATGCTTCATTTGCAAAGTGTCAATACAATGGCACTGCCATAATGATGCAGCTTAATCTGGCCAATGTAAACAATCTACAGCAATGCTTGAAAGATATTGTAAAAGAAGGAAGACAAATTGCACGCGGCAATGATTTCAAGGGCAACCTCACTGCCTCAATGATAACAACGAACCTTTCTGAGTGGATAAAGCCCAGGCCTTAATCCATTCGCGCAGGATCCTGCGCATGCAGTTCAGCTGGACTGCTTGGCCAAAACCAATTGGTTTGGCTACATCGAGAAATCATAACTATTTGGGATGGATCGTCGGGGGAGATAGGTGTTTATTGTCCATGATTTCAGTAGTTTAGCATTTTCTGAGAATTTTCGTGTTCCGTACTCCCTCACTCCTCCCCTGTGCGAAGTCCACACGCTGTCCACATCCTGGGGCGACCACAGCACCTCTCTTGATCGTAGCGCTCATCCAAAAATCAAAGTATTTGAAGGTGTTTGATAAAGTGTTTAAGTCGGCTCGGCCACTCTCACGCCGCTAACAGGGGTTCAAATCCCCTTGGGGACGCCACAGAAAAACAAGGACTTCGGAATATTCCGAAGTCCTTTTTTCTTTTGGGTGGACTGCCCTGAGGTGTCCTTGAACGACACAATGCGGTTGGTTTTGTTCGGTCTGCCAACTATGAATTGCTTGTCGGCAGTGTCTCGATATGAAAGTTTGTTCCAAACCCCTTGAACGGGGGCACTGCAGTTTTGTCTACTCTTTTCCTTCTTCCCTGGGGGTGGATTGCTTGAAGCCCACCATCATACGCTTCTCTTCGTCGTAAAGCTTCAGACTAAGACAATCCAGGCTGGCCTTCAGAGTTATGGGCTTGGTCTGCTGTAACTGCGGAGTATCTTCGTAGCAACGTTGCAGGTTGTAATTGGGTATTGCCGGGCGCATGTGGTGGACATGGTGGTAGCCGATGTTTCCGGTGATCCATTGCAGCATTCTGGGAAGCTGGTAGTGGGAGGCTCCTTCCATGGCCATCCGCCAAGGATCCCACTCCGCGTTGCGCGCCCAGTAGACCCCCTGGAACTGGTGTTGGACGTAGAACAGCCATATGCCTACCGGGCCAGAGAAGAGCGCTATGGGCATTTGGACCAGGAGATAGGTCTTAAGGCCGATGGTCAGTCCCGCTGCCCCCATGATGCCCAGAATCGCCAGGTTGGTGTAGAGCACGCTCAGTTTGTCCATGCGCTTGCTTCCTTTTCTGGGCCAGCGGTTGCGCAAGAGGAAGTAATAGATGGGTCCGATGCCAAACATGAGCAGGGGATTGCGGTACAATCTGTAGCCGATCCGCTTGAGCGGTGAAGCGGAGGCGTACTCGGCGACGGTCATGAGGGCGATGTCGCCGACCCCACGCCTGTCAAGATCCCCGGCCGAGAGGTGATGCCCTGCGTGGCTGCGTCGCCAGTCATGGAAGGGCGTGAAGGTCAGGATGCCGCACAGGTAGCCCAGGTTTCTGTTCCAACGAGGCGTTGGCAGAAACGATCCATGTGTGCAGTCGTGGAAGAAAATGAAGATGCGTATGTAAAGCGCCGAGGCCGCCACCGCCAATAGCAGGGTCAACCAATAAGGCTGGTTCTGCCTGACCGAGACGATCATCAGGGCAAAGATCAGAACATACGGTACGAGCGTGTTCGCGAGTTGCCAAATGGATTTGCGCAGGTCAGCACGGGCATGCACTGCCGTGGATGCGTACCACTCCGGCTTCTCCCCCTTCGCAACGATGACCACAGGGTTAAACGGCATACCGAAAACCCCCTTCAGTGAAATGCCACGCCATGGTGTCTCGGACTTTCGCGTATTGAATCCGAGCAGGACGGGCCAGCAATCATTGCAAAACACTTATAATATAAACCTCGTCCATGTAAAAAATCAATTCTTGTCGAGCTCCATGGGGAGTAACAGGCAATTCCAGTTGAATTGAATAAAAATTTTAGGTCCTTGTGGTGCAAGTTTGTTTCTGGGATTGTTTTTGCTGAACGTGAGACAATCGTCTTGTTCGTGCAAAATCGCTTCCGATATAAAGCATCTTTTGGAGGGTGTCCTATGGCAAGTGATACAAAGTTCCAATGTTTTCAACACAATTACTCCCATTGTGACGTCAGTCTCGCGGAAATGGCAACGGCGTGCGGGGTGGCTTCCCTGTGTGCCTTGATCGCCATGTTATGGACGGTGTCATTCAGCAGTCCTGCCGCTGCAGCCGGTAAGGAGGCGGGGTTGCTCGCTCTTCTGGCCAGAGTGGAGCAGAGCAATGCCAAGGTCGAGGATTATGCGACTGTATTCAGCAAGCATGAGCGGGTGGACGGAAAATTGTTGCCTGGTTAAACAGAGGGGAGCGTGACGATAGAGCACCGCGTGCAGAGGCCCGGCGCGCTCGGAAGCGGGGTCGATGCACCCCATCGCCCCCCCCCGCGCATCGGCCGGGCTTGCACTTGGCGCAATGAGCGTTCCTGGGCCGCCTTCAGGGTCGCGTTACTTCATCGCACGATTCCCCTCATGTGGGCGTTGCCGGGCCTGGCCAGCAACCGCTCGCAGCGTGAAGCGTTCAGGGCTCACTGGCCCCATTCTTCTCGCGGGACGCGGGTTCGGCTTTGGGCGGGCTGCCCGGCACCCACCAGCGGGCCGCTTCTTTCAGTTGCTCCTCGGTAGGCTCTGCGCGCGTCTTGAACATCGAGAAGAGCATGGATGCGGTGATGATCCCGGACGTGATCAGGAGCGCCGTCTCGGTGGGCACGATCTTCTCGCCGAACCATGCGTTGACGATCATCTTCCCGCCTACGACCACGAGCACAAGCGACAGGCCGTACTTGAGGTAGTGAAAGCGGTGGATGATGCCCACCAGGGCGAAGTATAGCGCCCGGAGGCCGAGGATGGCGAACACGTTCGACGTGTAGACGATGAACGGGTCGGTGGTGATGGCGAAGATTGCCGGTATGGAATCCAGGGCGAAGACCACGTCGGTGAATTCGATGAGCACCAGTACGATGAGGAGGGGCGTGATGTAGGACACGCCGTCGCGCCGGACAATAAAACTGCTGCCTTCGAAACCTTTCGTCACCCTGAAGTGCCGGCGCATGAACCGGTTGATGCGGTTTTCTTCCAGGTTGGGCTCTTGTCCCACCGTGGCCAGCATCTTGATCCCCGTGAACACGAGGAATGCTCCGAAGACGTAAATGACCCAGTGAAAACTCTCGATGATCGCCGCACCCGCCAGGATAAGCAGGGCGCGCATGGCGAGCGCCCCCAGGATGCCCCAGAAGAGTACCTTGTGCTGGCAGTCTCGCGGTACGGAGAAGTGCAGGAAAACAAGGACGAACACGAAGATGTTGTCGACGGAAAGGCTCTTCTCGATGAGGTAGCCGGTTATGTACTCGGTTCCGGCTTGCGGGCCCAGAAAGTGATAGACGCCAGCACCGAAGGCCAGCGCCAGTACGACGTAGCCCAGGCTGAGCATCAGGGCCTCGCGCACGCCGATCTCGCGCCCCTTGCGGTGCAGAACCCCAAGGTCCAGGGCTAGAAGGACCAGGACCAACAGGTTGAAGCCAATCCACATCCATGCGGTTTCCAATTTTTGGTCTCCAGTTATTTTCGGGCAGCTTGTTTGTGCCGTTTCGGCGTTTGCGCCGCCGCCTTGGAATGGCGGGCCGGGATCCAGTCCGGCGGGCATGCCGCACGCCGGGGCGCGCCTGCCTATCGGACGGCGGGCACTTCCTGCCGCATACGGAGTTGCGGAGTGAGCCTGACTAGTACGACAAGGGAAGAAGCGTGTCCAACGACAGCATCAAACATAGCGGCTGTTTGCTGGACGGACCAGCATGCGGACTGGTTGCATGGCCTCCCCCCGGCCGCCCCCGGAGTTCGCGGACGCCGCGCGCTGACTCCCTGGCGGCCGGACAATGGCGATTGTTCACAGCGTTTTGTTTTGCACGACCGTCTCCCCAAGCAACTTCCCGAGCAGTTCGCGTACGAATGACAATACATAATCCATGAGCGCATGGAACAGTACTCGTGCTTCATGCATGTATACGCTGTTTCTGTTTGGAAAGCCCTTCAGATCGTCTCCTTCGCGAAGGTCGACCCCGGCTGACCACACATTGTAGATCATCAGCTTGTCCCCAGACAAGTACAGTATTGTGTGCTTGTCTATGGCGCCCGCATATTTACGGTCGATACAGATGGCTATCTTTTGGGAGCCATCGTTTCCTTGCCCTGCCGGCTGGGTTGTTCCGATACGTTTTTCGCCCGCATAAACTCCAGATGGCACAGCAGTGACCTTGTCTTCAAATACGACGGTGAATCTTTTGCACTCCTCGTTTGGAACTGTCTGGGCGAAAGACGTCGTATTGAACAACGCCATCAGGACCAATGGCGCAACGTACCATAAGATTTTCATCATGTACCCCCATGTGGCGAGAGAGACGTCACATGCGCAACAATGTTAGGCGCTGTTGTACGCAACCCATGGCGCCTCTGGCACGGACCGTAGTGTCCGTTCCACGTTCTTCAACTGGAGACTCTGTTCGCCTTGCCTCGGATGCAAACACAGTCGAAGGCAAGGCGTGCCGGACCGCTCCGCCGGTCCGGCACGCTGTTCGCGAGAGGCCGCCATGCGGCCCCCCGGTCATGGGCAAATCAATCGAAATCAAAGACTTCACCTAACCAGGACTTCTTTTTGTGGTGCTTGTAGTGCTTGTCTCCACGATAGTCCCGATGCCCATCATTCTGATGATGCTCCGGCCTTTGATAGGTCTGAACAGGCTGCTGCTGGCGCGGCTGCGCGTGCCCATGGCCATCCTGGGCAGACCGCTCTATGATCTTGTCCAGCTCGCCTCTGTCCAGCCACACCCCGCGGCATTTTGAACAGTAGTCTATCTCAATGCCCTGCCTCTCCGTCATCATGAGGTCTACGTCGCAGTGCGGACACTTCATTGGATTTCTCCTTTATGATTCATGGCGTTCATTCGTCAGTTGGCCAGTTGTTGGATTCCCTCGAGGGTCCACTGGGGGTTGGACGCTGACTCATCCCTGCGGATGTGCCAGACTTCCCTCACCTGCGTGGACCGGGTATCCGTCTGGTCCTCTCGGAGCAGGGCATCATACAGAACCGATATCACGGTCTGCGATCCCTGCGTGCCTGCCTCGATCACGCGCGCTTCGACCATCAGGATGTCGGTTTTGCCGGGAGCCGGGTCTTCCTTTGCCTGGCGGGATATCTCGGCAAACACCTCGGGGCTGGTGAAGCCACGGATGTCTTCCAGGTCGCGGCGGTCCCAGGACGCCTGGAGCCTGGAATACAGGGCCTTTGCCCCGGCCAGGAATTCCGCCTCGTCGAGGCCGGCGGGCATGACGGGCGGCGCGATATTCGCCGAACCGCCCGTTCCGCCAGGGGTCGAGCGCACGGAGGCCCAGCCGTCGGTGCTCCCGCCAGCGTCGTGGCCGCCCGCCGGAGCGTGGGCGTAGGCAAACCTGTATCCCCCCGCGGGCGCGGCCTGCTCCATCTGGGCCGCCTGACCAGCCTGGGCGGCCCTCCGCGAGCGGATGAACCTGAAGAGCATGAATCCGGCTACGCCGAGCAGGAGGATCTCCAGAATGCCGAAGCCTCCGCCGACACCGCCGAACAGGAGCGATCCGAGCATGCCGCCTATCAGCAGGCCGCCTAGCATGCCGCCGATCCCGCCGAACTTGGACATGAATCCTCCAGGCGCCGCCTGCTGGTTCGGCGTGGTTTGGCGATCCGTGGTCATGTTCTTGTTCGGGGGCGTCGGCTTGTCATAGCTCTTGGAGTAGGAATCCTTGCTGCCGAACGAGCTGCCCCCGCCCATCCGCTTGGCCTCTGCAAGATCGATCGACATGAGGAGAACGGCGAGCGCGACGAGAGGGGCGCACAACCAGCGCATCATGTCCGCAGGAGGACGGGCGGCAAGAACGACGGCTGTCGTGCGTAAGCCGGGAACGCTCGGCTCAGGACGTGTGGGAAAAAAAAGACTTTTTCGCATGGAACCTCCGGGGTGCCAGGTTTGGCTGGAGGTCCCGAAATAAAAAGACCTCCAGCATGATTACTCATGCTGAAGGTCTCGCTCATCGGTTGGGGCCGACGGCAAGGCCAAGCGCCGGGTTATCGACGCCAGTATTGTTGACCTTGCCCGGAAGAGCTACTCCCCTTCAGACAGGTCCATTAGATATGAATACCCCGGCCAATGTCAAGGGGACATCCGACAAGGGCAGCTTGAATCGATGAGGAGCCTGCCGTCCTTGAGCCGCTTGCGATTCCCCCGCACCACAGACGGTATCGTGATTCCGGGCGCTTGGGCACCCCGCGCGCTTGTCCTCTCCGGCCTTTGTGCATCCGCTCCTTCGGTTTTCCGGGATGTGAAACGCCTTGGAACGGCCAGCTATTTGGGAGCATGAATCTGCCGGGCCGTAAGCGTTCGGAGGCCGCAAACCGCCGCGCAACCCGAGGGGCGCCACCCGGATGATGTCGTCGCCCCGTTGGCCTTGCCGGCGGTCCGCACCGCCCTCGGCGGCAGACCCGGCGCGCGCGAGGGGCTTCGTGAGTGAGCGCTCCAATCCGCGGACCTGGCTGCGCAGCGGATAGCCTCAGCCTGAATGGCGGTTACCGGGGGGGGGAGAGGGAATTCCGTTCGCGGATAGGTGTTTATAGTGAAATTTTTCTCTATACCATGAAGAATAGATGAACACAATACATCGGCGCAGATTTAATCTTGTCAGTCGATTCCTATTTTCCTAGGGTGGGGCCGTCAGCATTTCCGAGGCCCGGTTGATTGTCCCGCCCTGTTGGATCGGCGGGGGCCGGGCCTTCAACGACCCCATATCCCGGATGGTGCTTTATGAGCAGACAGGCGCTGTATCTCCTCCTCACTCTGGCCGGCATATCCCTCTCCTGGTCGGGCGCCATGGCCACCCCGGCGCTCGCTGTAGACGACCTTCTCCTCCTGACGGTGCCCGGCATCGCCGCGGCGACGCACCTGACCGGCAGCCACGCCGCGCGTGTGGGCGGGCTGGACCCCAACAACATCACCGCCACCTGCCTGAAGTGTCACCAGACCCAGGCCGCCGCCATGGGGGCCTCGGCGCACTACCGCTGGCGGGGCGACGCGGGCGGAGTCTCAAACCTCACCGGCGACGTGGGCAAGCTGGGGGGCATCAACGATTACTGCATCTACCCGGACTTCAACTGGCTCGCCAAGCTGACCAACGTGGACGGCAAGGCCGTGGACGGCGGCTGCGCCGCCTGCCATGTGGGCAAGGGCAAGAAGCTCGACACCGCCGAGCTGGCCAACCCGACGCTGACCAACATCGACTGCCTGATGTGCCATTCAGTCAAATACAAGCGCACCGTCTCGTTGGAGGGCGGCACCGCGCACTTCGTGCCGGACGTGGCCGCCATGGGCGTGAGCGCCAAGCAGGCCGCGGCCGACATCGGCAAGCCCGGCCGCGACGCCTGCCTGCGCTGCCACGTCAAGTCCGGGGGCGGCAACAACAACAAGCGTGGCGACATCGAGCCCATTCTGACCAACCCGCCCTTCACGCATGACGTGCACATGTCCGCCGACGGGCAGAAGTTCACCTGCGCCACCTGCCACAAGACATCCAGCCACCGCATCGGCGGGCGAGGCACCGACCTGCGTGAAGTGGACAACCCGGCCCAGCCCGTGAGCTGCACCATGGGCGGCTGCCATACCGCCACGCCGCACACGAATACCGCCAATCTCAGCCGGCTCAACAAGCACGCGGAGAAGGTCGCCTGCCAGACCTGCCACATCCCCACGTTCGCGTCGGCGACCCCCACCGACATGTTCCGCGACTACTCGAACACGCCCCAGGTCAACGCGGCCCGGCTCTACGAGCCCTGGATCCAGTTCCAGTCCAACGTGACCCCCACCTACGGCTGGTCCAACGGCACGAGCACCTTCTACAAGTTCGGCGACCCCGTCGCCCCGCAGGCCAACGGGCGCACCCTCATGGCCGGCCCCGTGGGCGGCGTGAACGACAAGCCCTCCAAGCTGATCCCGCTCAAGCGCCACCTGGCCAAGCAGCCCGTCGATCCCGCCACCGGGCGCCTGCTGCCGCTCAAGATGGGCATCCTCTTCCAGACTGCCGACGTGAACCAGGCCATCCTGCAGGGCGTGGCGGCCGTGGGCTGGACGTTGCCCAATGGCTACCAGTTCGCCGACACCGAGCGGCTTCAGGGCATCTACCACGGCGTGCGCCCCCGCACCCAGGCTCTGGCCTGCGCCACGTGCCACGTCGCGCCCGGGCAGCCGAAGCCCGTGGACTTCACCACCCTGGGCTACGCCCTCAAGAACCCCAACCTGAGCACCTGCAGCAGCGGCTGCCACGGGGATAATTCAGGGGAGTGGACCGCGACCGAGCGCTTCACCAAGGTCCACTCCAAGCACGTGACTGACAGGAAGTACGATTGCTCCAAGTGCCACAACTTCACTCGCCTCTAGGCGCGGTGTGACGAGCCTTCAGGGGGGCGGCCGGCTTCAGCCGGCCGCCCCTTTTTCCGGGAAACACTGAGGTCCGGCGGGCGACAGTCGCTAACTCCACCAAACATTTCAATGTGTTAAGCGGACACCCCTCCGGGTGTGTTCTCAATGTTGGAGCTTGACACCATGTTTCTTCGGGTGTCTTACTGGTCCAATCGGATCAGTTTTATAAATGGATTGGGGGTAAGCGTATCGGGTAGAGTCAACCGAGGAGGATCGGCATATGAAAAGGACGTCCTTGTTCCTGGATCTGCTGGCGGTTCTGGCGTTGCTGGCCGTGACGGCCTGCGGTGGAGGCGGAGGGGAGAAGGTCAACGTGGCGGAGGTCACGTCCAAGCCGAAAGCCTATGTCGGTTCCGACCGGTGCAAATCCTGCCACCTCGAACACACCGACTCCTGGAAGATGACCCTGCACAGCCGCATGCTGGGCGACGCCCGCAAGGACAAGGACGTCATCATCACCGAACTCAACCCGGAAGTCATCCGGGCCGACCTCGCCAAACTCCAGGGGCTCAAGCTCAAGCCCGAGGAATTCTACATACCCAAGCCCGACGAGGTGCTCTACACCATCGGCAGCCAGTGGAAGCAGCGTTACATCATCGAGAAAAACGGGATGCTGGTGATCGCGCCCATCCAATACAACTCCGATACCGGGCGCTGGGTCAACTACAACGAGGGCACCTGGGAAAAGACCTCCTGGATCCTGGCCTGCGGCGGCTGCCACGCCACGGGCGTCGACCTCCAGAAGAACACCTTCGAGCCGAGCGTGGGCTGCGAGGCCTGCCACGGCCCCGGCTCCTGGCATGCTGCGCTGCCCAAGGCCCAGGTGTTCGACAAGCGCTCAACCATAGTCAACCCGGCCAAGCTGACCAGCGGCGTGGCCTCCCAGATATGCGGCTCCTGCCATAACCGCGGCAAGGCCACCAAGCACGACAAGGCCGAATGGCCCGTGGGGTATATGCCCGGCAAGGCCCTGGAGGTCTATTTCAAGTCCACCTCCTTCGCGGCGGGTGACTCGGGCAACCTCTACGGCAACGAATTTTCCAAGGCCCACCACCAGCAATACATCGACTGGAAGCAGTCCCAACATTACGCCGAGGGCGTCAACTGCATGTCCTGCCACCTCGTCCACGAACTGGGCATGGGCAAGACTCGCTTCCAGACCAGGGAGGCGGGCTCCAAGCAGTGCCTGACCTGCCACACCCGGACGGCCTCCAACCAGGCCCACGCCATCCACTCCTTCGGCAACTGCGTGGGCTGCCACATGCCCCGCATCGTCAAGAGCGCGGAATCCGGCGACCTGCACAGCCACGTGTTCAAGGTGCTGCTCCCCAAGGAGACCATCAAGGACCCCAAGATGCCCAACTCTTGCGTGACCTGCCACCATCACGCCAAGGACGACCTGCCCACGCTCCAGAAGAAGTACGACGCACTGGCCCAGTTGCCCAAGCCTCAGGGCAAGGCCATCGACAGCGTGGACATGATCAAGGCCGGCAATTGACGCACGCATGACGGACCGCCCGCCTGCCGTTTCCGGGGGCGGGCCTCAAAGAGGGGAGGGCGCCATGAGGTTTAAAGCCACAGCCCTGCTGGTTCTGGTGCTTGCGCTGGGAGCACCGCCGTGGGCATGGAGCCAGGGGGAGTATTCGTCCCGCAGCGTCGGCTACCAGGCCTATGAGGCGAGTTCCGGGCGCTATGACGACAGCGAGGTTCTGCCGAGGCAGAAACAGGGCGGATTGCAGCGTACCGGGCCTGGCACCATCCAGGACTCCGGATCGCAAGGCCGGGCGCGCAACCGGATGTTCCTGGCCGACGCACACGCGGGCATTCCGTTTTATCGCTACAAGAAGTGCGAGGATTGCCACGCCGGAGCCGTGCGGAACACCCACGCGGAGCACGCGGGCGTCAGCTGCCGCCAATGCCACGGGCAGGAGCCCGTGGCCAGCGTGAACCATTTCTTCTCCAGGCTCAACCCCATGCGCAGGCATGCTTACGTCTGCGCCAAATGCCACGAGGGCGCGGGGGCGTCCTTCGCCAGTTTCGTGGTGCACCAGCCCAGACCGCTCTCCGAGGAAGCGGCCAAGGAGTTCAAGGCCCTGTCCGTGGTGTCCTGGGGGATGCACGGTCTTCTGCTTGGCGTGTTCCTGCTGTTTGTTCCGCACACCGTGCTCTGGCTGCTGCGTGAACTCAGGGACAGCCGCCGCAAGGGGGGGCAGCCATGAACATACCACGCTTCACGCTGACGCAGAGGGTCTTTCACGCCATGATGGCCCTTTCCTTCATGGTGCAGTCCGTGACGGGCTTCGCCAGGATGTACGGGGAGGGCGTGTGGGGCGAGCGCCTGGCCGGGCTGTTCGGCGGCCAGGCCGGAGTGTTGGCCGCGCACAAAGCCGGTGGAATATTCATGGTGGCGATCCTGCTGGCCCACGTGGTCCACGTGCTGTTCACGTCGCCCCGCGGGCTCCTGCCGGGGCCGGACTCCATGATGCCCCGCATCCGGGACTTCTCGGACTTTTTCAAGCACGTCGGATGGATGCTCGGCATCAATAAGCACCCGCCCCTGGATCGCTGGGCATATTGGGAGAAGTTCGACTATTGGGCGGTGTTCTGGGGCGTGGCCATCATCGGGGGCAGCGGGCTGTTGCTGGTGGACCCGGTGGTCTCAGCCCGCCATGTTCCCGGCTGGTGGCTGAACATCGCCCTGGTGTTGCACCACGACGAGGCGTTCCTGGCCATGGGCTACATATTCCTGATCCACTTCACGGTAGCGCATCTGCGCCGCTCGCGGTTCCCCATGGACATGGCCATCGTGGACGGCTGCATGCCCCTGGAGGAGGTCCGCCACGAGCGCGGCGACTGGAATGCGCGGCTGGGGGCCTCGCCGGTTGCGGGCGCATGCACGCAGGCCCTGCCCCAGACCGGGCGGCGGGCGGCCCTCGGCGTTGGTTGGGCTGTGGTGCTCTGCGGCTGGGTTCTGGCCCTCTGGGGGCTGGGGGAGGTGTTCCGCCGCGGCCTGTAGCCGACAGGCCCTTCCCGGCGGATCCGCGACGTCATCAAGAAGGCCCCTCGCCCTCGCGGGGGGCTTTCGCTTCGCCGTATGGGTGAAAGCCGCGCCCCGCATTCAGACGAGGCGTCACTTTTCCAGAGCGGCCTCGATCTTGTCAGCCTGGAAGCCCGCAACCACCGTCTCCCCGATGACGATGGTGGGGAAGGAGAGGGAGGGGTTGATCCTGCGCAATTCGGCCATGACCTGATTGCGGTCTTCGGTGTAGAGGCGGTCCACGTAGACGCAATCAAAGGGCAGGTTGCGCGACGTCAGGTATTCTTTGGCCGCGGCGCAGTGGTGGCAGGTGGAGAGGGCATAAACCTTGATCGCTGGGGTCATGGGTTCCTCCTCGCGTGTGCGTGTCCCTGCCTCTAGTAATCCCTTTCTCCGGGCGCAGGTCAAGGCCAGAGAGCTAACGAACAGAAGGTCCGGCAGCACGGCTCCGGTGCGGGCCAAATTGCCTGCCATCCTGGCGTGATGGACGCATAGTGCATGACTTTCATCAGGTGAGGTCTTGTGAAGACGGCTTGCGGGAATTATTGGGTGATAGGAATAATATTTGAAATGGCGCCTGCCCGCCTGGCTGCCTCCCCCAAGGAACCAATGATGCCGATATACGCCCGATTTTTCGCTGCCTTTGCCGCCTTTTCGCTGGCCCTGAGCGCCCTGGCCCACGCCGGCCCGGCCATTCCGTTCCCTGTGGAGGCTGAACAGCCCGACGGCTCCCGATTGACGGTGCGCATCCGGGGCGACGAGTTCCAGAACTGGACGGAGACCAACGACGGCTACACTCTGGTTCGGAACAAGGCCAACGGGTATTTCGAATACGCCCTGCCTTCCGGCCCAAGGAGCGTCTCGCGGCAGGCTACGGGCGAGGCCGTCGTCGAAAGCCGGGAGCTCGCACCATCGGGGCTGATCCCAGGCAGGCACGCGCCGCCCGCCGAAGCCAGGAACCTGCGCCCCGTTCCCGACAAGGCCATGCGGGACGGCTTCGCCCGGGGGCTGCACAGGACGCGCGCCGCCAACATGCAGGGCGCGCAAGCGCAGGCCGGGGCAGCCTCTTCCGCCGCGTCCCAGGCCGACGCGGTGCAGAGCGCCGCCAACCCCTGGACGCCCACCCTGGTGCAGGGCCAGAAGAAGATGCTCGTCATCCTGGTGGCCTTCGCCAACCGCGCCCTCACCACCACCAACCAGGCCTGGTACGGCCGACTGTTCAACACCGCGCCCGGCGTGAAGTCCGTGGCCAACTACTACCTGGACAACTCCCACTCCAAGCTCGTCGTCACGCCCATCAACCACACCCAGAACAGCAACGCCACGCCCGGAGTGGTCAACGTGACCCTGGGCATCAACCATCCCAACTACGGCGGCACCTTCGACTATTCGGTGGAGACGGCCTGGCTGAATCAGGCCCTGGCCGCAGCATCAGCCTATGTGGACTTCGCCAGCCTGGACGCCAACAGCGACGGCTCCATCACGCCGTCCGAAGCAGTCATCTACTTCATCCCCGCAGGCTATGAGGCTTCCGGAACTGCCCTGACACCCAACATCTGGGCCCACGCCTGGGGTGGCCCGGGCGTGCTGGCCGGGGGCAAGACCCTGACCGACTGGGCCATGAACGGGGAGCTCAACGTGTATTCCCGCCAGCACCCCATGGGTGTCATCGCCCACGAGATGGGCCACCAGATGTGCGGCATGCCCGACCTCTACGACGTCAACTACGCCAACTACGGCCTGGGCATGTTCTCCAGCATGTCCTTCGGCTCCTGGGGCGCGGACACAGGGGAAGATTCAGGCACTACGCCGGTGGCCTTCGACGCTTGGTCACGGGCCTATTGCATCTGGGACACGGTGCGCACGCCCGGCCTCAACGGTCAGAGGCGCAGCTTCGGGCCGGCCCTCTCGGACACCACCCTCAAGCTCGCCAACACGGCCCTGAGCGCCACCGAGTACTTCCTGGCCGAGAATCGCTACTGCGATGGATGGGACAAAGGATTCAGGTACTTCCGCCCCAGCTACCAGGGGGGGCTGCTCATCCTGCATGTGGACAACGCCATCGGCAACCCAGGCGTGGGCAACCTCGGCTTGAACGACATCAACGCCTACGTCGCGGGCTCCCACCAGGGCGTCACGGCGGTGCAGGCCTCCAGCGCCTTCAACATCCTTGGCCCCTACGGACAGGGGGGCTCGCCCGGTGATCAGAGCAACCTATTCTACCTGGGCAACGTGACCAACGCCTTCACCCCCACGAGCACGCCCGCCTCCAACCTGTATTCCGGGCAGGCCACGCGGCTGGGCCTGAAGGACATCTCCTTCGCGGGGCCCACGATGACGGCGACGGTGGTTTCGCAGAGGAACCTGTTCCTGCCGTTGACTATCCTGCTCGGGAACTGAGCCCCGCCCTCCGGGCCGCTGCGCTTAGACGTTAGTGGCCTCCCGGATGGCGGCCAGCAGGCCTTCCTTGTCCACGGGCTTGGAGATGTAGCCGTCCATGCCCGCCGCCAGGCATCTCTCCTTGTCGCCGCTCATGGCGTAGGCGGTCATGGCCACTACAGGCACCGAGGCCTTGTCCCCCAGCGACCGGTCCGTTCTGATGGCCCGTGTGGCTTCGAGGCCGTCCATCACCGGCATCTGAACGTCCATGAGGACCAGGTCGAACTCCTCACGGCGCAGGAGCTCGACGGCCTGCGCCCCGTCCGCGGCGGTGCGGACCTGATGCCCGCACTTCTCCAGGAGTTTCCTCCCCGCCAGGGAGTTCACGGCGTCGTCTTCGGCCAGCAGGATGCGCAGGGATCGCCCGACCGCCGCATCGTGGGCCCGCCGCGCGCCCGCCTGCACCTTTTCGCCCCCCAGGCTGGCCCGGAAGGGTATGCCGAGGTGGATTACCGTTCCTTCGGGGCCTGAGTTGTCGATGCACATTTCGCCCTTGAGCAGCCCGGTCAGCCTGCGGGCCATGGTAAGGCCCAGCCCGGCGCCCTGGAAATTGCGCGAATAGGAGGCGTCGGCCTGCGAGAACGGCTCGAGCACGTATTCGAGGTCGGCGTCCGCGATGCCGATACCCGTGTCGCTCACCGTGAACAGCACGCGCGGCTCGCCCCCAGGGCCTTGGGGCAGCGGCGAAGCCTCCACCCTGACCTGGCCTTTGGCGGTGAACTTGATGGCGTTGCCCACCAGGTTGAAGAGGATCTGCAGCAGACGGTGCTCGTCGCCGATCAGGGTGCGCGGCAGCCGTTCGTCCATATGGATCTCGAAGCCGATGCCCTTCTCCTTGGCGGCCACGCCGAAGAGCTCCCGCAGCGTGTCCCCGATAAGGGAGGTCTCGAACTCCGACTCCCTGATGGCGAGCTTGTTGGCCTCGACGCGGGAGAGGTCCAGGATGTCCGTGAGCAGGCGGGCGAGCCGTTGCGAAGCCTTGGTGGCTGCCTGGTGGTACTCCCGCTGCTGTTCGTCGAGTTCACCCATGCCCATGAGCTGAAGCATTCCGATGATGCCGTTGAGCGGGGTGCGTATCTCGTGGCTCATGTTGGCCAGGAACACGCTCTTGGCTTTGCTGGCGGCCTCGGCCTTGTCCTTCATCTCGATGAGTTCGGCCTCCGCCAGCTTGCGGTCGGTGATGTCGCGGGCGAGGGCCGAGATGCCCGTGACCTTGCCCGTACGGTCCATGATGGGCGACAAGGAGACGGAGACATCCACGCGGGAACCGTCTTTGCGCAGGCGCACGGTGTCGAATGGCGGGAGTGTTCCCCCCGCGCGGATGCGCGCGAGGATTTCCTGTTCGGCGGCGGCCAACTCGGCGGGGAAAAGCTTGAGAGCGGGCTGGCCCAGGATCTCCTGCGCGGAATAGCCGAATATTCTTTCCGCACCGGCGTTCCAGGTGAGGATCGAACCGTCCAGGGATTTGCCGATGATGGCTTCGTCCGTGGATTCCACGATGGCGGCCAGCCGGGCCTGCTGCTCGCGGACCTTCAGCCTGCCCTCCAGCAGGCCGGCCACCCGGGCCTGGAGCTCCGCCACCGAGAAGGGTTTGGACATGTAGCCCTGCACGCCGCCGCGCAGCATTTTCTCCCGCAGGGCCTCATCGGCCTTGGCCGTGAGCATGATGATGGGGATGTCCGCCGTCTCGGGGCGCTCCCGCAGGGCCAGCGCCATCTCGTCCCCGCCCAATTTGGGGATCATCACGTCCGCCAGCACGAGGTCCGGCCGCAACTCCAGGGCCTTGGCCAATCCCTCCTCCCCGTCGAAGGCGTTGGCCACCCGGTATTGCCGTTCCAGGGCGGAGGCGATGAAACGGTTCATTTCCGGGTTGTCCTCCACCACCAGCACGAGCGGGGCGTAAGGGGCGGCGGCGCAGGGGGCCAGGGCCGGGGGGACGGGCTCAAGGGAGAATTCGTCATAGTGGAGGCGGAAAATCTCCTCGTCCAGGTTTCGGGGCTCGGTGTCCAGCAAGGTGCCGGGGGGGGCGGCCAAGGGTATCTCCAGCGTGAAAGCCGCTCCGCCTCCCGGGGCGTTGGCGGCGCTCACCCGTCCGCCGTGCAGCTCGGCGAACTCCTTGACGATGACGAGGCCCAGGCCTGTGCCGCCATGCCTGCGCGTGGTCCCCTCGTCAACCTGGCGGAAGCGCTCGAACACGGCCAGCAGCATGTGTTCGGGAATGCCGGGGCCGTTGTCGCGCACGACGAGCACCGCGCGCCCGGCCTGTTCGGACAGGTTTACCAGGATCACGCCGCCGTCCTGCGTGAATTTGAAGGCGTTGGAGAGCAGGTTCAGCAGGATGCGCTGCACCTTGTCCACATCCATTTCGCAGGGAAGCCGGGCAGGGGTTTCGATGACGAACCCCACGCCCCGCAAGGAGGCCAGGGACTCGAAATGCGAGCACATGACCCGGATCAGGTAGGCCAGGTCGATGCGGGAGTAACGCATGGCCATGCGCTTGGCCTCCAGCTTGGCGACGTCCAGCAGGTCGGTGACGTGGCGCTGGAGCAGGCTGGCGTTGCGCCTGATGACCTCGAGGTTGTGACGGGTCCGGTCATCGAGGGAACCGGAGGCGAGGCTCTGCTCGGTGGGCCCCAGGATCAGGGCCAGGGGCGTGCGCAGCTCGTGGCTGACGTTGGCGAAGAAGTTCGTCTTGAGCTTGTCGAGCTCGCGTGTCTTCTCGTAGAGCGCGGTGATCTGGTCCTTGGCCTCCTGCGCATCGCGCAGGGCGGCTTCAGCCTGCCTTTTGGCGCGCCGCAGCCGCTCCTGGCTGTCGCTGAAGAGCGCGCCCATGACCATGAACAGAAGCACGGAATAGAAATTGCCCGAAGAAGCGATTATCCAGGAATAGCGCGGTGGGATGAAAACGTACCAGACGATGGCGGCGGAAATCAGCGTGGAGGCCAGACCGCCGTGCAGGCCGCCGATGCGGGCGCTGAAGAACACGGCCGGGAAGAACAGGAACCAGACAAAGGGGTCGATGTAGGGCCATAAGGCCAACTGCGCCGCTAGCGCCAGGAAGGGCAGCGACACGGCCAGCAACAGATGCCTGAGGTTGTCGGTGCGGTTGGTGTCCAAGGCAGAGCCTCCCGCAGTGGCGTTCTCGCCCATCGGCGCATGCCCGCGGCCACACACGCCTCCTGCGGCCGGGAAACGCCTCGTTACATGCCGATCTGTTTCTAATGGTGGCATCAGAGCGAAAGATTTGCAAGGTCTTCAATGGATTAAAGATTGGGAATGCAGGATTCGGATCCAATCCGCCCCGTCATTCACTCCCCAATGGTATGGTTAGGTATGGTTCTCCGGATGACATGGAGCAGATTGAAATCGTGGATGAACAGTTATGTTGAATGGATGGATTGCCGCGCAACAGTGTGCGCCGACGCGGAGTGATGATTTATCGTATTGTTGGTTAGTCTGTAATGTGTAATAGGTACATGGGGATACTTTTCCTGGCCCTCAGGCGTCGGTGAAGCCAGACGGCGTGTGACGGAGTGGGGCTTCCCGGCTGAAGAATTCCGTGCTCAGGACCAGAGCGCGGGAACACTTGGTGTGCCATGAACCGGATCACGTTGGCGTTAGCCATCCCGGGGTGCTGTATCGCATCGGGCGCCGCTGACTGCTTGGCCCCTTCGCCTGAGTTGTTGGGCAGCGTCCAGGGCCAGCCCTGCCCGGTGCGTATCCCAGTGTAACCGTCCGTCGCGGCGGGGCGTCTTCCCCTTCGGATGCACAGCTCCGGGGCCGATCATGCGGAGGCTCCCGGCTCCCGGCTCGCGGCGGACGGCGCGCTACCAGGGCGGGCCGCCCGCCGTGTGCGCTGCTTGCGGCGGAATAATCCCGCAAGGCCCGGGTTGCCTCTTTGCGAAACATGAGCATTGTTTCTGAATACCGCGACGGCGCGAACGCCGCCCCGTCATGAGGGCGGGCATGGGGAAAGCGCCCGTGCGACCCGGGGAGGAAGCATGAAACGCCTGATGCTCGGCCTTTGCCTGTTGTTGATGAGCGGCTGCGCCGTCTACAAGGACAAGGACGGCGTGACCCACTACGAGCTGCTGCCGCCCGCCCCGGCGGTCTATTACGGCCCTCCGGCCTATTATTACGAGCCGTACCCCTATTACTACTATCCGGGCTATTACTACGGGCCGGGGCATTACCGCTGGTACTGGCGCTAGCGGCAGGGCCGATGCGGGGACGGCAACCCCGCCTGGCCTGACGGCGGCTGCGTGCGCCGGTGCGGCCTGACCCGTGCGGATGCGGCGAGGAGCCGCCGCTCAGGCGGGATCGAACTTGGCCAGGAACTCCCGCTCCTCGCGCACGCTCACGAAGGCCGGGTCGTCCCGCGGGCAATAGACCACCACGGGCAGCCCGTCGCGCTCGTTGGTGCAGTCCACGGCCTTGGACAGCAGCACATAGAGTTTCCCGTTCTTCTTGTTGCGGTAGAGTCCGGCCCCTTCCCCGGCCCAGGCCGGCAGCCCTTGGCCGCCCTTGGTATCCGCATCGTCCATGCCCACTCCTGCGCGCGGCGCTGGCCGCATTTTCGCCCATCGGGCCCTGCGCCCCTGGACAGACTGAATTTCCTGACTATTTAATAAGCATGGCAAAGGCAACGTGGACCACCCCAACGGAGGTGAAGACCATTGGGCCAGCATAACGAACACACCGGCGGATGAGCGCGACGACCCAACGCCTCGGCACCTGGGCGCACAGCCCGCAAGGCCAGGCAAACCAGACGGAGTGACCGTCACCGGATCGCGGATCATCCAGAACGGGCCGGTCAAGCCATGAAGACCCCGCCGGAGAAGGCAGCGGCGGGGCGCCACGAGGAAGGGACAAGGTCCCTGAAGCGGCAGCGGATGCCTCCGAATCGAACGCCTCGTCCCCACAAGGGACGGGGCTTTTTTCATGCCCGTTCCCGTATGCTCAGTGCACGGTCTGCAACAGCCGGCCCGAGAGTTGGGCCATGTTGTTGATGAAGTTCATCGTGGCGCTCGAAGTGGTGGCCGGGTCCAGCGTGGCTGCCCTGGTGGTGTAGTAGCGCTGCATCTGCTGGAGAACGCGCTGGCCCGCCGGGCTCTGCGTCAGCTCCACCAGGGTGGTGTACAGCTTGTCGCCGTTGCGGGCCAGGGCCATGCCCGCCTGGATCATTTCCACCTCGGCCGCCGTGGCCCCCTTCAGCACCACGGCCTCCGTGGTCACAACCGCCGCGGTTCCGGCTTCGGTGGCGTAGATGGCCGCCGAAAGCTCGCTTGCGGCCAGCATTTCCGGAATCAGCAAGGCGCCCACCAGGACCACCCCGGCGGCCACGGCGATGTAGGGCGCGCCCTCGCGCATCTTGCAGGCGTTGGGGAAGGCGTCTGGCCCGCCGATCAGGTCCCGCAGGCCCAGGGGGTCCACGCCGGTCACCGGGTTGTCCGAGACATAGCGATACAGGTTGTCGCCGCCGCCGAAGCCCAGGGGGTCGCGCTGCAGGAAGCGTCCCAGGACGCCGTGGTAGGCGCGGTTGGCCATGTGGTAGAGGCCGCCCCCGTCGTCCATCACGCCGTGCATCCCCGCATAGGTGAAGGGTGTGGCCGCCGCGCCGCTGTGCCCTGCCACCGCGCCGTAGGGCGAGTAGGCATAGGCTCCGACCGTGGCCCCTGCGGCGTTCGTCAGCGCCAGGGTGTTGCCGGTCTTGTCCGCGTGGTGGAAGACGAACCCGCCCGCCTGCGTGCCCGAAGCCACCAGCCGGTCCCCGGCCCAGATGTAGTTGGCGGTCACCTGTCCGGCCCCGTCGGTCTCGCACAGCAGCCTGCCCCAGGGGTCGTGATGGAAGTTGCGGATCGTCGCCCCGCTCTGGGCGCGCACCCGGTTGCCCAGGCCGTTGTAGGCGTAGCTGGTTGTCACCCCGGCGCGCGTGACCGAGGTGAGCCGGTTCTCGGCGTCGTAGGCCGCGCTGAAGCCCGCGCTCCCCGCCAGGGAGGTCAGGTTGCCGTCCAGGTCGTGGCCGGCGGCGTCGGCCTTCCAGTTGAGCAGCCCGTCGGCGTTGTCGTAGGCCGCCGTGGCCTTGGCCGGCGACAGCCTGGGCGTCAGCGGCCAGGTGCCGGTCTCCGCGCCGACCTGCCCGGCGGCGTCGCGGGCGTAGGCCAGTTCGGCGACCACGGCGGCGCCCTTCTTATGCGACACGGATGTCAGGCGTCCCGCCGCGTCGTAGCCGTAGACGCTCTGCACGCCGTTGCTGCGCGTCTCGCCGGTCAGGTGCCCGGCCGCGTCGTAGCCCAGGGACAAGGAGTTCCCGGCGAAGGACACGCTCTGGGGGCGGTTGCGCGGCGTGGCGGCGTAGCTGACGGACAGCCCGCCCGGGTAGATCATGGAGGCCACGTTTCCGGCGTCGTCGTAAGCCAGGGCGAGGTTCAGGCCGCCGGGGTAGGCGACGCCCTTGATCCGTCCCCCAGGGCCGACGGTGTGGCTCGTGGTGCCGGTTGCGTCCGTGGTGGAGGCGATCAGCCCGGTGGGGGTATAGCTGTAGCTGGCCACGACTGCGTTGTCGCACTTCTTGGCCGTCACCTGCCCGTCCGCGTCGCGCAGAAAGGACACCTGCTGGTTGCGGGCGTTGGTCAGCGAGGCCACGCGCCCGGCCGCGTCCCTGACGATGCTCGAGGTCGCTGCGCCCAGCGGGTCCGTGACCGTGGCCAGGTTGCCCAGGTCGTCGTAGCCGAGCTGCGTGGCCTTGCCCCGGGCGCTGGTCACGGTGACGGGATTCCCGGCCGCGTCCAGGCTGAGGCTCACGGCCTTGCCCAGGGGGCCGGTGATGGAGACGCGCTGGTGCGCCGCATCGTAGCCGTAGTGCGTCACACGGCCCAGGGGGTCGGTGGTCGAGACCTGGTCCCCGTCGGAGTTGTAGGCATAGCTGGTGTTTTTGCCCAGGGGGTCGGTGAGCGTGGTCAGGCGGAGCAGGGCGTCGCGCTGCATGAGCGTGGTGAAGCCCGTGGGCGACGTCCTGGAGGACTGGGCGCAGCAGTCGTAGCCGAACTGGGCCGTGCCGCCGCCCGGCAGGGCCACCTGGGTGACCCTGCGGTTGGCGTCGAACTGGTAGCCGGTGGTGTTGCCGCGCTGGTCCGTGGTGGTGGCGGGGTTCAGCCCGGCCGCGTCGTAGCTCAGGGTGCTCTGCTTGCCGTGGGGGTCCGTGACGGAGGTCATGTTGCCGTGGACGTCGTAGGCGTAGGCGTAGGATGCGGCGTCGGGCAGGGTCTTGCCGGTCAGCAGCCCCTTGGCGTTGTAGGTCCGGGCGGTCGCGCGCCCCAGGGGGGAGAGGACGCCTGTGAGGTTGCCTTTGGCGTCGTAGCTGAACGTCCAGGTGTTGTTCAGGGGGTCGGTCTTGGAGGTCAGGTTCCAGTCCCCGTCGTAGGCCATTATGGTGGTGTGCCCCAGGGGATCGGTGAGCTGCGTCAGGTTGCCGTTGGCGTCGTAGGCCATGGCCGTGGTTTTGCCGCGCGGGTCGGTGATGGACACCGGCAGGCCCTGGGAGTTGAAGACCGTGTTGGTCGCGTGCCCCAGGGCGTCCGTGACCGAAGTGGTCAGCCCGTTCGCGCTGGCGTAGCTCCGCACGGCCCCGCCCGGCTCCGTGACCTGGGTTCCGCCCTGGACGAAGGCGTAGTTCCAGGCCTTGCCCGCCGCGTCCGTGACCGTGGAGAGGTACTTCTGCGAGCCCCTGCTGCCGTAGGCGAAGGCCGTGGTCTTTCCGGCCACGCTCATGGAGGTCATGAGGTTGCCCGCATCGTAGGTGTAGGTGCTGACGTTGCCCGCCAGGTCCGTGCTCTGGGTCAGGTTCCCCGCGGCGCTGTACTGGAAGGTCATGGCGCGGTTGTCCCAGGTGTCCATGCGCGTGCAGCGTCCCTGGGCGTTCAGGGTCAGGGTGACGGCCCGGCCCGAGGCGTCGGTGACCGTATGCAGCCGCCCGGAGCCGTCGTAGCCGAGAGTCAGGGCGTTGCCGTTGCGGTCCGTGATGGAGGCCAGGCGGTAGACGTGGTTGCCGGTGGCCGCGTTGTCCCTGGCGTATTCGTAGCGGGAGGTCAGCTTGGCGCGCTTGTCGTAGAGGGTGTAGGTCCCGGTGCCGGTGGCCTCGCTGATCGCGGCCGAGAGGATGGGCTGGAGCACGGAGGAGGCTCCGGCGTAGCTGACCGCCACCTGCCCGCTGCCCTGGCCCTGGGAGCCGGACACGGTGTAGAAGAGTGTCTGGCCGGAGCCCAGGCTCAGGCTGGCCCCGCCCGAGGCGTAGGGCGCGGCCTCGATGACGGATTCGTAGGCGAAGCTCCAGCCGTTGCCGAACAGCCCGGAGGCTTCGGGGAGCATGTTCCAAACGCGCCGCAGGGCCACGTCGTGGCCGAAGCTGCGCCAGGCCAGGTCCGTGTCCTCCACGGCCAGGTTGAGCATGGCCGTGTTCACGGCGTAGGTGGGCAGGCCCTGGGTCGAGCAGCTTCCCGCGCCGCCACGGTCGAAGGCGGTGTGGGGGTTGTCGCCTGGGCCGCCGAGCCTCTCCTTGGAGATGGACATATTGGCCAGCACGGCCGGGTCCATCATGATCATGACGAAAAAGGAGGATTGCGTGCCCGTGTTGAGGTACACGTTCACGTTGGCCATGGTGTAGTCCTGGTAGCTGAAGCTGTTGATCACCTGATAGGCCGAGCTGCCGGAGATGGCGTTTCCGGCCTGAAAGCAGCTGCGCTCCGCCATGAGCGTGGTGGTTTGCGAGCCGATGGACTTGGTCCACCTGCTGACGAGGAGAATGTTGGCCAGGGTGTGCAGGTGCTGGGCGTCGCAATAGCTGTCCGTGGCCGTGGGCGTGACCGACAGGCTGAAGAATCCGTTCAACCCGAGGGGAGTGTGGAAGGCCGGGTCCAGGCCGTCCGACTGGTAGCAGTACACCACCGGGTTCGGCGACGGGCAGGTGATGGGGCTGAGAGTGCCCAGGCCGGTGGCCTGGATGTCCAGGGTGGTGCCCTGGTGGGTGATCGTGAAGGCCAGGGCTGGCGGACAGTGCGCTGCCAGCCAGGCCAGCAAAAGCAGCGCGGACCAGATGAAGCGCAGCCGCGCCAACCGGGGAGCCGGGCGCGACACGGCAGCCTCGGCCGCTGTTTGCCGAAAGAGTCCGGGCTCTTTGGCCTGAACCAGGAAATGTGACGTGCAGGAAGCCGGAACGGCCTGGGCGGCGGACCCGGTGGGCGAGGCAGGGCGTGAGCGGTTCATGGCGAGCGCTCCTTATCCCCACGTCTGTGCCGGAGACGACTACAACCTCGGGCGCCGCACGCAAGGGATGGATATCCCCGTGGCATCCGGCCCGGCGACGGTGGTCGATGGGCGAGAATAAGCCCGAAACGGTGGAATATCAACCGGGAGGCGGCTTCCCCTCCGGCCTGCCCGTATCAGGGGGCGCGGGCGGCAATCGGGCTGACAAACAGGACTTCCGGGTCTATCATGGGCCGTGCGCCGATTCGCGGCACTCAAAAAAGCGAGCAGGAACAGGCCCATGACCACCCTCGAAGCGCTTCTTTCCCGGCTTCCGCATCTGACCATACGCCAGAAGGTGCTGGTGGGGGTGGTGATCCCCGTGCTGCTCTTCACCGTGGTGGGCGTTGTCTCCTACAACTATCTCATCCGCCTGGAGGCCACCCTGACGCTCATGGAGGGCGCGGACGACCTCTCCAACACCATCCTCGAGATCCGGCGCTACGAGAAGAACTACATGCTCTACGGGCACGACGAGGATTTCGAGGAGGCCCAGAACTACACCGCCCAGGCCCGCAAGACCCTTGCCGAGATGGCCGCCACCGCCCGCGACGGCAGGGCCAAGAGCGCCATGACCCGCCTCGGCGCGGCCCTGGACGGCTACCAGTCCCTGAGCATGTCGCTGCATCCGGTCAGGCCCGGCACGGACATCTCCCAGGCGCGGGAGGAGCTGCGCCAGACCGGCAAGGACATGGTGGACCTCTCCCTGGACATCAAGAGCTCCGAGCGCAACCGCACCTTCCGCCTGGTGGCGGACCTCAAACGCCAGCTGTTCGTCTCCGGCCTGCTCATCACGCTCTCGGGCATCGTGCTGGCCTTCCTGCTGGTGCGCAAGATCCTGCGGGCCCTGGGCACCATCGCCAAGGCCACGGCCGAGGTGGGGCAGGGCAACTTCAAGACCCTGGACGTGCCCCGCTCGGGAGACGAGACCCAACTGGTGCTGGAGGCCTTCAACCGCATGACCCGCGAACTGGAGCGCCGGCAGGACCAGCTCATCCAGGAGAAGAAGCTCTCCTCCCTGGGCGTGCTCACCTCGGGCATCGCCCACCAGCTCAACAACCCCCTGAACAACATCTCCACCTCCTGCCAGATCCTCATCGAGGAGCAGACCGAGTGCGATCCGGTCTTCGCGGCCAGGATGCTCGGGAACATCCAGCAGGAGGTGATCCGCGCCCGCGACATCGTGAAGGGCCTGCTGGAGTTCGCTCGCGCCAAGGATTTCAGCCTCAAGCCCGCCAGCCTGGACGACGTGGTGGCCAAGGCCTTCCGGCTGGTCTCCTCCCAGGTGCCGGCGGGCATCACGCTCAGCAAGTCCATCCCCGAGGGCTTGGTTGTCGATCTGGACGCGGCGCGCATGCAGGAGGTGTTCATCAACCTGCTGCTCAACGCCGCCCAGGCCATCCCGGCGCCGCCCGGGGCCATCACGGTCTCGGCGGAGGCCGACGCGGCGGCGGGCGAGGCCGTGATCGCCGTGGAGGACACGGGCGTGGGCATCCCCGAGGACGACCTGGGCAAAATCTTCGACCCCTTCTACACCACCAAGGAGGTGGGCAAGGGCACGGGGCTGGGGCTCTCCATCGTGTTCGGCATCATCGAGAAGCACAAGGGCTCCATCGTGGCCGAGCGCAACCCCGGCAAGGGCGCGCGCTTCGTGATCCGCCTGCCCTTGCACGGCGAGGCCAAGGCCCTTGGGCAGGCGGCCAGATGAAGGGCGGCACCATCCTCATCGTGGACGACGAGTCCATCGCCGTGGAGAACCTCACGCACATCCTGGAGCGCGAGGGCTACGCCACCGCCTCCGCCGAGAGCGGCGAGGAGGCCGTGGGCCTGCTGGACGCCCGCGAATTCGACCTGGTGCTCACCGACCTGCGCATGAAGGACCTGGACGGCCTGGCCGTGCTGGCCGAGTGCAAGCGCCTCTGGCCGGACACCGAGGTGGTGGTCATGACCGGGCACGCCACCGTGTCCACGGCCGTGGAGGCCATGCGCCTGGGGGCCTGCCACTACCTGACCAAGCCCTACAGCCTGGCCGAGGTGCGCGCCACCGTGGCCGAGGCCATGGTCAAGCGCCGCCTGCGCCAGGAGGTGGCCCGCCTCTCCCGCCAGGTGGCGGACCTGGGCAGCGGCCCGCTGATCATCGGCGAGAGCCCCGCCATCCAGGCCCTGCGCGACAACATCCACCACATCGCGCCCACGGACTCCACCGTGCTCATCCTGGGCGAGACCGGCACCGGCAAGGAGCTGGTGGCCCGGGCCATCCACGAGGCCAGCCCGCGCGGCGGCGGGCGCTTCCTGGCCATCAACTGCGGGGCCTTCAACGAGGACCTGCTGGCCAACGAGCTGTTCGGGCACGAGAAGGGGGCCTTCTCCGGGGCCTCCACGCTCAAGAAGGGGCTGCTGGACATGGCGGGCGAGGGCACGATCTTCCTGGACGAGATAGGGGAGATGTCGCTGACCATGCAGGTGCGCCTGCTGCGCGTGCTGCAGGAGCGGCGCTTCTTCCGCGTGGGCGGCACCCAGGAGATCGAGGTGAATGCGCGCATCCTGGCCGCCACCAACAAGGATTTGAAGAGCGAGGTGGACCACGGGCTGTTTCGCGCGGACCTCTACTACCGGCTGAACGTGATCACCCTGCGCGTGCCCCCGCTCTCGGAGAGAAGGCAGGACATCCCGCTGCTGGCCGGATTTTTCATCGCCAAGTACGCGCCCGCCATGGGCAAGACCGTCTCAGGGGTGTCGTCGGAGGCGCTCAGGCACCTGATGGCCTACGATTACCCCGGCAACATCAGGGAGCTGGAGAACATCGTGCAGCGCGCGGTGATCATGGCCAAGGGCGAGAAGTTGGAACCGGCGGACCTGCCGCAGGATTTGAGGGGCGAGGCCCCGGCCCTGGTGAAGCACGAAGGGCCGGAGCTGATCACGCTGGAAGAGCTGGAAAGAAGGCACATCGAGGCCGTGCTGGCCCACGAAGGCGGAAACAAGACGAGAGCGGCCGAGATTTTGGGGATCGATCGGGTGTCGCTGTGGCGGAAGGTGAAGAGATATGGGTTGGGGGAGTGAGGAAATCATCCATTACTCGTAGCCTCACAGGGCGTAGATTTTGTGTAAATCAGGGTGTTACATCGTGTGATTAGTTATAAGTTCGGAGAAAGAGCAAGTTAAGAGTTCTCAGCAAGTTACATTGTCTTGATTTCAAACAACTTGGGTTGTTACTGCGTCGTTCTCTACGTGGTTTGGGTTCATGGCTTAGAAGGCTAGAATTTGCTTATGTCTCGGCCGTGTTTAGGAATGTGTTGGCCAGCGTCATCTGTGACGGTATGTGAGCACGATGCTGGATGCAGGTTGAGGGCGGGGGCAACAATTTTGTTTCTTTGTAGTTCGCCTTGGGGTATAATATCAATACAGAAAAATATACGAGGGTGTTGTGAGTCCGAGTGTATCCCAAATGTCCGCGTTAACGCGGTTGTTTTCTTCAGCCGTATTCAAAGAATTGGCGAAGAAAGGGCGATCTCCGCTTTTTACGCAGCTGTTTGGGGTGGTTGATGAATTGATTCCATGTGGCGATATGTGCAGTGTGGGGGATGTGTTTGATGCTGCATTTTCAATGATAAAGGGGGTAGGTAGGCGCAGTGAGTATGTGTATAAGGACGCAATTGTTCGTAAGGTGTTGATGGGCAAGCACTCGATTCGCACGGCATCATTGCTTAATGAATTTCGTGCTGGCTCAAGCAAGGCGGACATTGTGGTAATTAACGGAACAGCAACGGCATACGAGATTAAATCAGAACGCGACTCGCTTGCTAGATTAAATCGTCAGATTGTGGATTATAGAAAGGTTTTTGCTAATGTGAATGTCATTACAAGTGAAATCCATGTTGATGACGTGCGAGAGGTGGTACCAGCAGATGTTGGAATTTTATGTCTGTCGCGGCGCTATCAAATATCTACAGTGCAAGAAGCGCGAGAACAACTAGATAGGATATGCCCAACCACCGTCTTTGAATCGCTACGAATTGCTGAGGCCGCATCAATTCTTGAGGCGCTAGGAGTTGACGTTCCTGACGTTCCGAATACTCAGCGTTACGGTTTGATGCGCTCCTGTTTCGCAAGGTTGCACCCCGTAGACGTTCACCAGCAAATGGTTAAAACGCTTAAAAGAACTCGCAATCTTTATCCGTTGAGCGAACTGCTTGGCCAATTGCCTCAATCCCTCCAGGCGGCGGCATTGTCGGTCCCAATTCGGCGCGTAGATTATTGTCGCCTTATTGAAACCGTAAGAACTCCTCTTGGTATCGCCAAGGGTTGGAGTTAGCATATTATGTACTACCCCTACTTTCGTGGCAAACAGTTCGAGTTGATCACTATTCGTGAGGCAGCTCCTTTGCTTGCTAAGTCGGATTTTGTGCCAATTATCGAGCCTGTTAAAGAGGCTCTTGGTGGACTGGAGAAGACGCTGAATGCAATATCTGGCGCCGGTGGTAAGGCTATTGTTATAGTTAATCCACATCATGGTGAACACAGCGGGGATGGAACTGGGATTTCGCAATTGTTAAAGCATAATTTCTCAGCGGCTGGGCCAATATCAGCTGGTATCTTGTTACGTAATGGTGTCGGTTTTGAAGAGGCTGTAGAAATTTTTGATGAACATGGCAAATATAATCCTGTGCTCATCCATGCCGGGTATATGAGCCCCAAACAGCTTTCGCAATATTTTAGCGAAAAGAAAATCGACCCTCCTAGTGTATTCGTTGAAGAACATGCTAAGATTTTATATAGAAAACATTTTGGTAGTAAGCAACGCATTCTTGTGCGCGATGGTTTTAAGCGGCAACGGAATGCTGATTATGAACTAGTTGAAGAATTTTCTGATTTGCATGTCACATATAGTGAGTTGGGTATGACTGGGTTTGGTGATTTCCTCGTTGTTGGAGACAATTACTCAGAAGGTGGTGGGCCAGCTTATGCTGTAGCAATCCATCTTACTTTCATTGATCCTGACAATGATGATGTAATGTATGTCTATCATTTTGTATCAGATACTAACAGTACCCCTACAGATCCGGCTGGTAAATTCGCTCAAGCATTGAAAAAGCTCATAAAGAAACTTGATTCAGGAAAATCAAAGCTTTTGGAAACGTCTGCGATTGTTGAATTCCGAAAACTTGCAAAGGAAGGGCATTTTCCCGGGCTTGGCTATATCAAGAAGCTTTCGATGAAGCATCACATTGAGACTATTGCTGATTATTTCGGTGGTTAACGATGACAACAAAATTTTGTTGTCCAGAGTGTTTTGGTGACAGGGGGTTGCGGAAGGATATAATTCCATCACTTGATCATGGTCATGGGACGTGCAATTATTGCGGTTCTACAGATGTTGATCTTGTTGTGCCTTCTGCGCTGAGTCTTTATTTCGAACTTGTTATAAATGCGTATGAGATTGGATCTGGAGATATCACAATTGTTGAGTGGCTTAAGAATGACTGGAAATTGTTTGGGCATCCAAGGATGGATGTAGCTCATGCAAAAGAACTCCTCGGCGAAATACTTAATAATGGCGATATAGTTCGCAGATCATTCGTTAAGCCTGTGAATGTGAGTGGCGGTGGGCTTGTACAGTGGGAGGCGCTGCGTGATGAACTAATGTATAAGAATCGATGGTTCCTTGAGGAACGAATAGATTCTGATCGAATGAAGCAATTGCTTGCTATGCTAATTGCAGATCCTTTGTCAGGGGATTGGTTTCGAGCGCGCATCCGTACAGAGGATGGAATCTTTTCAGTTGGAGAAATGGGAGCACCACCCAAACAACTTGCTACCCACGGACGTGCAAATCCTGCCGGTATTCCGTATCTTTATCTTGCTTCCAAGCCAGAAACCGCAACTGCAGAAATTAGACCACATACTGGAGAGAGAGCTTGCGTCGCTAGGTTTTCAATTCCAGAGATACGTGCAGTTGATCTTCGTAATCCACGTGAGTTTGTTTCACCATTTATTTTGGCTGAAACAGAGGATGTAAAGCAGTTGCTTGCGGATTTGCCTTTTTTAGAGCGTTTAGGTGAAGAATTGACACGTCCTGTTTTGCCGCATGGCGCTGCTATTAATTATATTCCAAGTCAATACCTCTGTGAGTTTATCAAGAAGTGTGGTTTCAATGGGGTTGTTTATCGTAGCTCTGTCAGTGATGGTATTAATCTTGCTTTGTTCGACCCTGGCGTTGCAACGCCACATGATGTTCAACTATATAATGTCGCGCGTGTGACGGTTGAGGTTGAACCGCAGTGATGTTGTATTATTTGTAGTATCAACCCGGTCAGTTTGTTGGCTACTGGTCATAATACCTGCGACGAATACTATGGCTAGCTCCAGAGTCTCCATCTACACCCCCGCCAACTCCAGCGCCTCCAGCGCGCCCTTAACGAACACCACCTCCACCCCTGACAGCTCCTCCGCGCTCATGGCCTCCACTTCCGGCCTGTTGCCCTCGGGCAGAATAACCCTCGCGGCCCCGGCCCGCGCAGCGGCCAGAATCTTCTCCCTGATGCCCCCCACGGGCAGCACCTGCCCGGTGAGCGTTATCTCCCCGGTCATGGCCACGTCGCGCCTGAGCGCCCGGCCCGTATAGAGCGAGGCCAGGGCCGTGGCCAGGGTCACGCCTGCCGAACTCCCCTCCTTGGGGATGGACCCGGCCGGGATGTGCACGTGCAAATCCTCGCAGAGGAAGCACTCCCCGTCGATGCCCAGTTCCGCCGCCTTTGACCGCACCAGGCTGAGCGCCGTCCGGGCCGACTCGCAGAGCACCTCGCCAAGCGACCCCGTCATGGTCAGGTTGCCCTGGCCTTTCATGCGGATGGCCTCCACGAAGATGATCTCCCCACCGTGGTCGGCGTAGACCAGCCCCGTGGCCACGCCCACGCGCGGCTCGCCTCCGGCGGCCTCCCGGGCGTACTTCCTGGGCCCGAGCAGGGCGGGGATCATCTGTGTATCCACTGTGATGGGGGCGGCGGGGCCGTCCGGCCCGGCCTCCAGGCGCAGCTTGGCCAGCTTGCGGCAGGCCCGGCCCAGCTCCCGGTCCAGGTTGCGCACCCCGGCCTCGCGCGTGTAGCCGTCCACCACCGCGCCCACGGCCTCGGGCATGAATTCGGGGAAGGGGTGGGTCAGGCCGTGCTCGCGCAGCTGCTTGGGCAGCAGGTGCTTAAGCCCGATCTGCACCTTCTCGGCGGCGGTGTAGCCCTGGAAGGGCACCTGCTCCAGGCGGTCCAGCAGGGGGCCGGACAGCTCGCGCACGTCGTTGACCGTGGCGATGAACAGCACCTGTGAGAGGTCGAAGGGCACCTCCAGGTAATTGTCCACGAACTGGCTGTTCTGCTCCGGGTCGAGCATCTCCAGGAACACGGCGGCCGGGTCGCCCCGGAAGTCCTTGCCGATCTTGTCCAGCTCGTCGAGCATGAACACGGGGTTGCGCACGCCCAGGCGGTTGATGGACTGCAGCACCCGGCCCGGCAGCGCGCCCACGTAGGTGCGCCGGTGGCCGCGCAGTTCGGCCTCGTCGCGCAGCCCGGCCAGCGAGATGCGGTGGAACTTGCGCCCCAGGGCCTGGGCGATGGCCTGGCCCACTGAGGTCTTGCCCGTGCCCGGCGGGCCGGAGAAGCAGAGCACAGGGCTGCGGAACACCGTGGGCGCGGCCTTCTCCCTGGCGATGCGGGCCACGGTGGCGCGCAGCTCGTCCAGGTTCACGGGCTTGGCCAGGTAGTACACCGCGCCCTGGCGCATGGCCTGCACGGCGGTGTCCACGGTGGCGAAGCCGGTGACCATCATCACCTGCGTGTTGGGCGAGATCTTGCGGGCCTCCTCCAGGAGCTGCATCCCGTCCATGCGGTCCATCTTGAGGTCCGTCACGATCAGGTCGAACTCCCAGCGCCCGATCTCCTCCAGTGCCTCCAGCCCGTTGCCCGCGCCGCGCACGCGGTAGCCTTCCTTCTTGAGCACGTACTCCAGGTTGGTGCGGGCGATGTCCTCGTCGTCCACCACCAGGATGTGGAAATCCCGCGAGGCCCTGAGCGCCCGCGAGGCCAGGTATTCCAGAACGCGTTCCTTCACCTGCCCCAGGCCGTAGTGGCGCTCGGCCAGCACCTCCCCGGCGGCGGGAAGGTCCAGCCGGTCCTGCGTGAGGGCGTTCCAGGGCAGGCCGAGCAGGAAATCCAGATAGCCCAGGCCCACGGAGTATTCCGCCACGGAGGGGTCGGTCTTGGCCAGGCGGTCCAGCTCGCGCAGGGCGGCCTCGCTGGCGTGGGCCGGCAGGTCCGGGCTCTTGGCGCGAGCCCGCAGGGCCTCCAGGTCGGAGGTGGGCGGCTCGGGCGTTTTCCCCTCTGTGCGCTTCTGGAAGAAGATCATGTGCACCTCGCAGGTTTGCACCTGTCTACGTTCAATCCCGCCCCGCGCGCAACTGCGCCGTTGCTCTGTGTAACATTATGCAACGGCTGTTGTGATCCGCAACGCGCCCCGCGCCTGCCTTCCGTCCTCGACCGTTGCATGCTGCAACACATTTTCTTTCCTCTGGCCTAAAATATTCAATGATTTTGGTGGGTAGGCTCTTGGCACGCAACTTGGAAACTGGGTGCAACGAAACGAGGAGGACACGATCATGGCCAGCATCAGGGAACGCATCGAGACCGTGTTTGCAGCCCTGGCCTTCGCGGAGCAGGACCAGGACCGCGAAGCCCTGGAGATCATGGCCGCGCAGCGTGGCCGCAAGGCCGCCGCGACCAGGCGTACCGACAACCGCCCGAGGGTGAGGGTCTAGCCTGTCATGGCGAGGCGCGTCAGCGACAAGCCCGAAGGGGCTGTCCGCATCCGGCGGCCCGGCCGCATCCGGGAGTTCCTGGAGCAGACCGGCCAGGCCGCCGGGTTGGCCGAATACGGCCTTTCCGGCCCGGACCTGGGCCTCACCCCCACCGGCGGGGAGAGCAAGAAGATCGTGGCCGTGTCCACCGAAGCGGATTTTTCTCCGGCGCTCATCCGCCAGGCCCTGGGTGTGGCCGGCAGGCTGGGCACGGAGGTGGTGGGCTTGAGCGTCGGCAGGCCCGACGCGGACAAGGACGACGAGCAGGCGGCCAGGCGCCGCGGGCTCTTCGAGATGCGGGCCGGGAAGTCCGCAGCCGATTTCGCACGCGAGGCGCGCCAGGCCGGGGTTGCTTTCCGGCATGTGCTGCGGTTCGGCAGGGCCTCTGATGTGGTGGAGCAGGAATGCGGCAGGCTTCGGCGGGTCGAATTCGTGCTCGCGGTGAAGGAGCAGCGTGGCAGGGACGGTTTCCATGTGAGCATGCCCCTGTTCGAGGTGATCGGGTAGGGGCGGGGATGGACCGCCCTTGTTTGTGAAATTTTTAGCAACAAGGAGACTCGGAATGCACGCCAACAAGAAGAAGCCCTACGGCAAGCTCGTGGCATACGGCATCGGCAGCGGCGCGTTATACGCCGCCGTGTACATGTTCCAGGACGTGATCATGGCCAACTTCGCGCGCGGCGGCGTCTACACCGCGCTGCCCATCGCCACGGTGTTCCTGTTCTCCTGGATCCACGGAACCTTCGCCGGCACCCTCTGGCAGGTGCTGGGCATCGACGCCGTGAAGAAGGCCCCGGCCCAGGCCACCGCCCAGGCCCCCGCCCGCAAGGACACCCGCCCCCGCGCGACCGTCAACGCCTAACCCGCCCAGAACCGCAAGGAGAACGACAATGGATATGCTCAGCGAAGCCACCAAATTCATCACGCTCGATCCCGCCGGGATCGGCTTCCTGTTCATCGTGGGCTTCATCGGGGGCCTGGTCAGCGGCTTCATCGGTTCCGGCGGCGCCTTCGTGCTCACCCCGGGCATGATGAGCCTGGGCGTGCCCGGAACCGTGGCCGTGGCCTCCAACATGTGCCACAAGTTCCCCAAGGCCCTGGTGGGCTCCATCAAGCGCTACCGCTACGGGCAGGTGGACATCAAGCTGGGCCTGTTCATGGCCGCCTTCGCGGGCATCGGCGTGCAGGTCGGCATCAAGATCCAGAATTTCATCCTGAACGCCTGGGGCCAGGCCGGCTCCAACCTCTACGTCAGCGTCTCCTTCGTGCTGGTGCTGGTGGTAGTGGGCGGCATCGTGATGATCGACGCCCTGAAGTCCTCCAGGAATTCCTGCGGCGTGGAGCAGACCTGCTCCCTGGCGCTCAGGCTCCAGAAGATCGAGCTGTGGCCCATGGTCAGCTTCAAGCGCGCCAACCTGCGCATCTCCCTGTGGTTCCTGCTCCCCGTGGGCCTGGCAACCGGCCTTCTGGCCGCCACCATCGCCGTGGGCGGCTTCGTGGGCGTGCCCGGCATGATCTACATCCTTGGCGCCACCAGCCTGGTGGCCTCCGCCACCGAGCTGGTCATCGCCTTCGTCATGGGCCTGGCCGGTTCCGTCAACTGGGCCATGCAGGGCATGATCGACATCCGCCTGACCCTGATCATCCTGGCCGGATCGCTCTTGGGCGTGCAGCTGGGCGCCATCGGCACCACCTACGTCAAGGAGCACATGATCAAGATCGTCATGGGCACCATCATGCTCATCGTGGCCGTGTCCCGCGCCCTGGCCATGCCCGAGTATCTGGGCAAGCTGGGCCTCATGGACGTGAGCGAGGCCACCCTGGCCCTGCTCAGCAAGATCAGCTTCGGGTTCATGGTGCTCTCGCTGCTCACCGGCGCGGTCATCATCCTGGGCAGCATGTTCAAGGCCAAGAGGGCCCTCGAACCAGTTTCAGCGGAAATGGAGGCCTAACATGGCCATCAGACGCCTGCTCGTGAGCGTGGACGAATCCGCCCCCAGCACGCACGCCCTCAAGGCCGCGCTGGATCTGGCGGGAACCCACGGGGCCTCCCTGACGGCGGTGGCCGTGGCCCCGCCATACGAGGGGGATCTGAGGCTGGTGGGCGTGGGGGACATCTCCCGCGTGCTGCGACAGCCCTGCGAGCAGGCCCTGGACGCCGCAAAGAGGGAGGCCGACCTGCGCGGCCTCCCCATCGCCACCGTCTGCGAGAGCGGCGAGCCCGGTGAGGTCATCGCGGACCTGGCCGACTCCATGCGCGCAGACCTGGTTGTCATGGGGCGGCGCAACACCTCCACCATGGGCCGCCTGCTGCTGGGCAGCGTCACGGCCCGGACCATCGGCTTCTCCCACACGGACGTGCTCATCGTGCCCGAAGGTGCGGCCGTGAACCTGCGCCGCCTGATCCTGGCCACGGACGGCTCACGCTACTCCCTGGCCGCAGCGGAGAAGGCCCTGGCCCTGGGGAAGGAGCTTGACGCCATCGTGGAGGTCGTCTCCGTGATGGACGTGCCCAACGAGTACCTGGCCCTGGCCCCTCAGGCCGCTCAGGAGCTGGCCATATCCACCAAGGGCTTCGTGGCCGAGGTGCTGGAGATGGCCAAGGCCCGGGGCGTGGCAGCCAAGGGCAATGTGCTGGAGGGCAACGCCCCGGAGGAGATTCTCAATTACGCCGAGGAGGGCGGCAGCGGGACCATCGTCATCGCCTCCCACGGGCGCACCGGGTTGCGGAGGCTGCTCATGGGCGGCGTGGTGGAGTGGATCGTGGCGCACTCCGGCCTTCCTGTGTGGATCACCAAGAGCTGACGGGATTGCACGACCGGCGCGAAGCGGAACGGGATTCCAAAGGGAGGGACTCCCTTTGGCAGGAGAGTGCAGAGAGGGCGGAGCCCTCTTTGCCCGCCGGAGGCCAACAGAGAAGAGACGCCTCCGGCGGGGGGGGGGGGGGGGGGGGCGGGGGGGATCGCCCCAAAGAGCACACGCAACGCCCCGAGCGCCG